>JABDJZ010000512.1 GCA_013003255.1 Rhodothermales bacterium | reverse complement strand
CTTGCCAGGAGAGAGAGATGGAAGTGCCTTGTGAGGCAATGACCAGTTCGGTAGGGGCCGCAAGCCTACCCGAAAGGGGCATTAGCGGGAGGGATTGCGGGGGGCTTTCCTCGCCATTTGCCAGCACGGCCGAGACGCGATATTCATAGGCAATGCCGTTGTCGGCGGTTTCGTCCTTGAAGCGCAGCGCTGCCGTCTGTATCAGGTTCCTTTCAATTTCGTTGACGGCACGAACCACCTTGTATCCCGCAACTCCAGTGGTTGGGGAGGGCGACCAGTAGAGGACCACGGCTCCGTTTCCTGCCGTGCCGTGAAGCTCGGCGGGAGGCAGTACCTGAGAAGTGGCCGCGGGTGCGAGGAGCAGGGCAGCGACAACTGGCCCCACCAGGTAGGCGGTCCGAAGAATAGATGGCATATGTATCACCCAAGAGTGTTCTCTTGTCCTGACGCTCGGCGGGAATTGCGGAAAAACCCCGCATTGTCGCGGGGACCTCGGCCGCAACCGCTGCGCCCCAAACGCGCAGACGCCCACCCACCAAATGGTGAGTGGGCATCCGCGGGGCTTGATACCACCGGAAACCCCGAGTCCGGCAGGGTTGCGCGCCCCTACTTGCTCAGAATGATGGGCTGGGATGCGGAATACGCGCCGGCCTGGAGTCTGACCAGGTAGGCACCCGTCGCGAGCCCTCGCGCATCAAAGCGAACCGTATGACGGCCTTGATCAAAGCGTTCGCTGTCTACCAGGGTTCGCACCGTCCTTCCCAGCATGTCAAACACAACAAGGCTCACGGAAGCAGTTTCTGGCAGATTGAAGGCCACGGTTGTAGCCGGGTTGAACGGGTTTGGATAGGCCGGCTCCAGCGAATAGTCCGACGGAAGTTCGCCCTGATCGACATCAAACTGAACGATGCGCGCATCGGACAACTGGGCAGCAGTACCCGGTTCGACATCGATGACCTGAACCACGTTGCCCAAAGCATCTCTTGCCGTCACGCGCATCCCGATCTCTGATCCAATGTTCAGCGGCAGCGATGCGTTCTCCAGCAGGACAGTCCCGGATTCACCTTCAGCCACGAACCGTCCGTCGCTGAATGTGGCGCGTAAACCTTGCCCAAATGCAAGGGGAGGCACGGTGTAGGCCTGAGCGTGCGTTCCGCCGGGAAGCTCTGCGGCCCAATACAGGCTCTGCCTGTTCCCGTCGGCGTCAGTCAAATGCAATCGAGAGAAGTCCTCGAGTGCCGAGGCTACCCGACTCTCTGGAGTGGACTTGCCGGCAACGGCGCAGTCCAGTACCACATCTCCAGCTGAAACCGCGCGCACCCAGTATCCGAATCCTGCGTCAGCACTGGACGAGAACTGGTAGCCAGCATCATAGCGGAACAGCGTGCCGTCGAGAAGAATGCCACCGTCATCGCCAAATGACTCGTAGGCGATGGAGCAATAAGGCCCTCCGATCATGTTCCAGCCTACGCTCAGCGGGATCGTGACTGATTCGCAGGGAAGCCCCACGACCTCCACTGCTTGATCTGCCGGCGATCGAAGCCAGTAGCCCGTTCCGCACTCAAACTCCTCAGGGTTCGGTCGTGCATAAGTCTGGTCGTACTGGTACCAGGTGTCCGGAAGTGCATTGGGGAATACCACCTCCGCGGCTCCGGAGGTCGCGACCGGCATACTGATGAGATTCCACCGCTCGCGCAGCGTGAAGGTGTGCGTAACCGCGTTGGAGTATTGGATTACCATGTGCCCCAGACCCAAGAGGTCCTGATGGGCGCCAGTCCCACGCATGTCTACGTCTACCAGGTCGCCCGTAATGGCATCCGTGAGGCGCCACAGGCCTGGAGGGAGAATCGACGGATCCCAGACCAGCGTCTTCACCCCGGTGCCTGCGAACCGGATTGTCCAGGTCACCACGTCCTGGCCGGGGGCTCGCAGATCGGTCAGGAATTGCTCTCCACCAATCTCAAACCTGCCATCGAGCACGCCCGCGGGCGGTGATGGGGGTGCAAGGACATCGAGGTCGGCGTCGAATCCGTCCGTGGCGGCTGCGTTGTAGCCGAACGTCACGTTCAAGCACCCGGTGTCATCGCATACCTGCATGGGGAAGACCTGTGAGGCACCAGCAAGCCCCAGGTTTTGGTACCAGGCGATTTGGTCTGATCGATCGGATGAAACCACGGCATCCTGATCACCGTCGCCGTCCATATCGGCAAGCGTGATTTCCATCGGCCGTGGGAATGTGTCATCCACTAGTTGGACTTCAGGGAAGGCGCCGCTGCCATCGTTTGAGAAAAGCCTGATGTTCTGTTCACACCACCCGTCTGCTACCAGGAGGTCAGCGCCGGGCTGGCCGTCAAGGTTCGCAACTAGCAGGTCAGTTGGGCACCCGGCGTTATCAGCCAGGGTGCGTTCCGTCCAGGAGTTTCCGACTCCATGATTCTCATATACCACAATCCGGCTCTGGCAGCCGTCGACAGCGATTAGGTCCAGGTCACCGTCTCCCTCAATGTCGCCGGCTTGAACGCTGTTGACACAACCCGTTTCAAAAATGGTCTGAGGAGCGTCGAAAGCGCCGAGGCCATCATTGTTCATCCAGACAATTTGATTCACGCTCCAGTCCACTCCGAAGACGTCCAGATCCGAGTCGCCATCCAAGTCGGCGGCAGCCAACTCACGAGGCTGTCCGCCCAGGTTTGGAGTTCGGGCGATCTCTGCAAGCGATCCTCCGGGGCCGAAGGAATAGACACGGAGATCGTACTCGCTCCCAGTCCAGACAGTCGATACCAGCTCAGGAGTTCCATCCCCCGTGGCATCCATGAGTGTCCCATCTCTGAGCTGCGTTGGCCAGTCCAACTGAAGTGCCTCGTTGGCGGGCGAGAAATAGCCGGACGCATCATAATTCTCGTAGACGCGGATTCGATTGTCCATAGCGACTACGTCGAGTTCTCCATCTCCCGTGGCGTCCTCGGCGAAAACCCAGTTAGCTCCGTTCTGGCGGTCGAGTGTCCGGTTCGGACGGTTGTCCATCGGGTCCAGATACCACACCTCCCGCCAGTTCGCCGACAAGACCAGCTCATCTTCACCGTCGCCGTCAAAGTCACCCGCCGTGATGTTGCGGGGCTGGCCTATTTCTGAGGAGGTAAGTGTGGTTGAGAGGAAACCGTCGACGGGGCCGAGGTTGGACAGGACGTGTATGGAATTCTGCCGGGTGCTGTACGTGACTATATCCCCTAGTCCATCACCATCGATGTCACCGGTCAAAAAGCTAAGGTCTTCGCTCGGAGCGATAGACTGCGCGGTTCCAAACGTGCCCTGGCCGTCTTCATTGGGGAACCACGTCAGCGATGAGCCGCTCGTGACAACTATGTCGAGGTCGCCGTCGGCATCCATGTCGACAACGTCCATCTGGTTAATGCCTTGATCTGCGATCGGCGAAATGGCTCCGAACGTTCCGTCTCCATTGTTGGCAGCCCAGCCTGGACTGCCTCCGTTCATGGACCTGTCCGCGATGTCGAGATCACCGTCTCCGTCGAGGTCGGCCAACAAGAAGGAATAGGTCCAGCCAAAGGAACTGACCAGAGCCTGTTCGGCGAGCGTGCCTGCGCCGTCTGTATTAACGAACGCCAGAAACCTGGATTCTTGAGGGAAGGACACTACTACGT
>JABDJZ010000505.1 GCA_013003255.1 Rhodothermales bacterium | reverse complement strand
TTGTCGGAAGCGGGCTTGAGCAGGAGCATGGCGGGCCCCCGGCGTGCGGGGAGAAGCGCCACCGCCAGTAGAATCGCTCCGAGGATTCCGAATAGAATCCCCGAACCCACGTAGGCCGAGGCCTGTGGAAAAGGCAGTGACGTGAGGTCAACGCTGGCTTCTATCCCGGGTAGTTGGATCCCGAAGGGGATCGTCATTCCCAGGGGTTGTCCCACCATCGGCACGGCCAGCCCAATCAGTGCCGCAGCAACAGCCACTCCGAGAATCCGGAGCAGCCCGTTGTGAAATAGGGCGCGTCGATCAGTCATCGAGATCTACGATGTGAAGGTCCACCTCAGGTGCACCTTCGATTCCGTGGCGCTCCCACGTCTTGCGGCACTCTCCGCGGACGCGGTGGACGATTGTGGGAAGGGATTCGTTGGCTACGTGCTGAAACCTGAGAGAAATACCCACTTCAAGGGCTCCCTCCTCCAGGTCTACCGCAACGCCACGCACGGTCGGTCCTCGCCCCCTGGTCTCAATTCCCTCTCCGCCCACGGCCGTCACGGCGGGGTCGCGGAGAAGCTGGACCGTCAAGTCGTGGGCGAGGGCCAGTCTTTGATCCTGTTTCGGAGTGGCCATTACAGTGCGACGTCCACGATTTCGATGTCGACCTGCGCAAGCTTGACGCCCAGGGTGCGCTCTACTCGGGTTCGGACTCTCTCGCGAACCACCGCTGCCAGCTTCTCGAGGTCCTGCTGGTAGGAGGCAGAGACACGGACCGAGACCACGGGGTTGTCGCTCGCGAGATCAAACATCTCCTGACGGGCCCGGCGACCTTCCACGAACTCGGCAGCCGCAGCACCAACGGCAGCACCAGCCGCGGCTCCGATGGCCGCGCCGGCCGGCCCGGCTTCAACAAACCCAACAAGGGCCCCTGTGGCGGTGCCGATGACCGACCCCAAAACGAGTCCATGGACATCGTGGACACCGGGGGCCTCCTGAACCGCGGCCAAGACCACTTTGTCCAGAGCCGCTGCGGAAATCCTGACTCGCCCTCTCAGGCGCTTCTCGTCTCGTTGACCTTTCGACTGCGTCATTGCCTCCGCTTGCACGGATCTCGGGTAATTCATCACTCCGCCAGCGCGGAGAGGTCCGCACTTGCGAAACCCGATGCAATGATCCTTCAGGGCGTCCCGGTCAACATTGAGACCGGATTAACGCGCCATTAAACCGCTAGGCGCGGTCCTTCCGCTCGAGGTACAACGCCCGCATCAGCATGTAGGCCGTCTCGGCGGTCTCCGTGGTAAACCAGTAGTTGATCCCCGCACCCACGGCAGCGCCGGCAATCGGAATGGCCTGCGCCAGCTTGCGGCCCAGGATGTTCTTGGCGATCTCGCGAGGCAGGTGACGGTTCTGCTCGCGGAATGACCCGCTCACACGCCCCCGGTATTCCTGGTCCCTCGCCAGCGCCGCGCCGGCAACAGAAGCCTCACGCATGGCTTCATTCTTGGCCTCCTTGCTGCTGGAGGACGCCACGTTGAAGATGGACAACACCAGCGGCCGGTAATCCGGACCTGTCATGGCGAAGCCGAAGCTGGCTCCGATCTGCTGGATCAGCCTGAGGTTGATGGTGATCAGCAATGGGATGTCCGCGGCAATCAAGACCGCGCCACCCAAACCCGTTCCGCCACCTTCTACGGCGGCCAGCAGGGCATTCTCGTTGGTGTGCTCCCTGGCCAGCGGATCCAGGAGTTCCAGTGGAACGTCCCGGAGATCCTCAATGCGCTCGGCCTCTATGCCGCGGGCCTTGGCCATCTCCAGGATCTCGGAGACATCGTAGGTCCATTCGGACGCATCATTGAGCATGGACAGCATGCCGCTGACGGCCTCGTCCACCTGATCCTCAATGTCCTCCGTGATGACCCGCTTGACCACCCAATCCATGGGCTGCATGGCCCAGTTGAGCATCTTGCTGACGATGCCGGCATCGCCGTGCTGCCACGCCTCGATTTCACGGCGGGCGTTTCGATCATACTCGGTCAGGCGCATGGGAATCCGGGTTCGCTTGGCGGAAGATACCGCCAATCAGCCCGGTTGCGCCGGGCCGGTCAGGTCATCATGTCGTACTTCTTCAGCAGGCGATACATGGTCGCCCGCCCGATTCCCAGTTCGACCGCAGCACGATCCACGTTGCCGTCGCAGAGCCGGTAGGCCCGCTCGACCGCGCGTTTCTTGAGGACTTCCAGGGAAACGATGTCATCCGAGTCCTGTCCGAGAACAATCCCGGACATGGATACGGCGTCATCCTCCGGTGTACCCTCCGGATCGAAGTCAGGTTGCACGGGCGCAAAGGGACGCTCGGCGGCCTCGGCCAGCGACATCCGATCCGCCCACGGACTGACCGCACCACCGTGACCAAGCATCAGGTCAGCGGCCGAGATCTCGTCACTGTCTGAAAGGAGGATGGCGCGCTCCACGGCGCTCTTGAGCTCACGCACATTCCCCGGCCAACTGAAGGTGGCGATGGCGTGGCGCGCGGCTTTCGAGAACTTCTTGCCCTTGAAATCGGGGTTCTCTTTGAGGTACTCCTTCAGGAAGTAGTTGGTCAGCACAATGACATCCTGACCGCGCTCCCGGAGCGGCGGCAGCGGCACAGGGTATTGGAACAGGCGGTAGTAGAGGTCCTCCCGAAATTTGTTTTCCTTGATCATCTCCACCACGTTCTTGTTGGTGGCACTGATGACCCGTGCGTTGAAGTTGATGGTGTCGTTTCCACCGACGCGTACCAATTCGCCTTCCTGAAGGGCCCGCAGCAGCTTGGCCTGGAGGTCCAGGTCCAGCTCGCCGATCTCATCCAGGAATATGGTGCCGCCGTCGGCCTGCTCGAACTTTCCAATCTTGCGGGCATGCGCGCCCGTGAACGATCCCTTCTCGTGCCCGAAGAACTCGCCCTCCATCAGGTCACGCGGGATGGCCGCACAGTTGACCACTACAAAGGGCCCACGCTTGCGCGTTGATCCGTAGTGAATGGCCTTCGCCACCAGTTCCTTACCCGTCCCTGACTCACCCTGAATGGCCACAGTCAGATCCCCGCGCAGTGCCTTCTGGATCATGCGGTAGACTTTCTGCATCGCGGGGCTGTCCCCGATGATGCCGCGAACCGAATACTTCTGGCCCACCTCTTCCCGCAGGGTGGTGACCTCTTTTTCGAGAGCCACCTTCTCCAGGCAGTTCTTGACGATGGCGTCAAGCTTGGTCAGGTCATCCTGTCCCTTGGTGATGTAGTCGTAGGCGCCGATGCGCATGGCTTCCACCGCCGTCTCAACGACTCCCTGGGCCGAGACCATGATGATGGGCAGTCCGGGGCGCCGGGCAACGATGCGTCGAAGCGCCTCTATGCCGTCAATGCCGGGCATCATGATGTCACACAGGATCAGGTCCGGCTTCTTGACCATGTTGCGCAGCAGTTCTTCCCCGCTGGAAAAGGTCTCTACCTCGTACTCGGGGTTCTTGTCGAGCCGGTAGCTCAACATGCGGGCGTAGTGGCGGTCGTCGTCTACAACGAATATGCGGTACTTCATGGCCGAGGGGACATCAGGATTGTGTGCTCAGGGAACACGGTTATCCCGTTGTATCGGCCGCCGCGGGCAATCTTAAAATGAGACGATGGGCCGGAATTGCGGTTGCCGACAG
>JABDJZ010000133.1 GCA_013003255.1 Rhodothermales bacterium | reverse complement strand
GAGGACCTCGAGGCAGCCACCGAATTCTACACGAACGTGCTCGGTCTGACGGTCGTCGCAGACTACGGATTCGCCGCCATACTACAGATTGGCCCGACCTCGTTGCTCACGCTGGTGGATGCGGATCACGGCATGCATTCCTCGGACGAACCCAAGACCGTGGCGATTGCGCTTGTCACGGACCAACTGGATGAGTGGTGGGACTACCTGGAGGGGCAGGACGTCGAGATGAGGTTCGAATACAACCCTCGAGAGGGTAGGCCGCACCACGGATTCGTGGCCATCGATCCGGAAGGCTACCTGCTTGAGTTCGAACGCTTCAATGAGCACCCGGAGAATGAGGGCTTGATGCCCATCCTGGATGCCACGTCAACCATACCCGCTACGCCGACCATTGCTGGCGCACCGGATGGTCTGGGCTTCAAGGCGACGGTGATCTGGCTGTACTACCGAGACATGGACCGGGCGCAACGGTTCTACGAGGAGACCTTTGGGCTTGATCTTCTGGTCGATCAGGGATGGGCCATGGTGTACCAAACATCAGCGTCCGGCTACCTGGGCCTGGTCGACGAGAGCCGGGGCATGCACAACTTCACCGATGAGAAGGCCGTCACGGTATCCTTCCTGACTGATGACCTCGATGGGTGGTTCTCATACGCCAGGGGAGGCGCGATGGAACTGCGGGCAGACACGCTCAGCGGAGAAGGAGACCGCGTGGATGCCTTTGTGGGATACGACCCCGGAGGGTACTACCTGGAGTTCGATCGATTCCTGGGCCACCCGGACAACACCGAACTGCTGTCCATTTTGGCGGGCGGAACTGACTGATCAGCGCCCCCGCTTCAGCGCCAGATACACTCCCGACGCTACTACAAGAAGCCCTGCCAGCCCGGTCGCCTCGGTGGCGCTCATATTGGAAAGCAACCACAGCACCACCAGCGAACTGGCAATCGGCACCGTCCATCCTCCCGGAATGACGAAGGTGCCTGGCTTGGGCGTCCGATCAAGCTGTCGGAGCCTCAGCACAGCCAGACTGCACCCGAGGTAGAGTAGCAGAAGCGAACCGCTCGAGACGATAGCCAGGGTGCGGAAGGCGCCGGTCAGCGCGATGGCACAGGTGATGGTCACGCAGAACAGAATCGAATAGTGCGGCGTCCGGAATCGGGGATGAACGGCGGCCAATTTCGACGGAAGAAGTCCGTCCCTGGCCGCCGCAAATACTGCCCGTGGATGGTTCAGCACGTGTCCACTCGTCACTCCGAGAATGGAAATGCCCGCGCCCACCAGCATGAAGGTGCGGCCCCAGGGACCGAAGGCCCGCTCCGCAGTGGCAATCAGGGGTGCCTCAAGGTTGACGGCCAACTCGGGTCCCAGGACTCCCTGTGCCACACCCTGGATGGCGACATAGGTCACGAAGACAATGCCGATGCCAATCAGGAGGGACAGGGGCACCGTCCGGGAGGGGTTCTTGACTTCACCTCCGGCGTTCAGGGCAATCTCACCGCCGCCAAAGGCAAACACGAGCATGAGCGTACCAGCGCCGATGCTCGCGAGGGATGGCATCTCGGTGATGACCACGTTGTCCCAGTCCATGGCGAATACGCCGAAGACTACAAGGACAATCAGCGGGACGAGTTTGGCGTAGGTGTTGACGACCGAGAAACGGACGCCCCACCGGACGCCGCGGATGTTCAAGGCACCAAGTCCCGCAAACAGTGCTATCAGAAATACGGATCTGGGACCTACCGAGTTGAAGGCAGGAAACGCGTAGGCCACGACTTCAACGAGCGCGATGGCCACGGCCGCATTGGATAGGATGCCCCAGCCAAACCACAGCAGGACCGAAGCGAGGAAACCGGGATACGGGCCGAAGGCATCCTCGATATAGGCGTACGTACCTCCCGAGCGGGACACGCGACTCCCGGCTTCGGCAAGGCACAGGAATACAAGCGCTACCGCCACCGAGCAGACCAGGTAGGCAATGATGGCTGCTGGTCCCAGCAGCTCAGCGATCAGGCCGGGCAGGACGAAGATCCCCGCGCCGATGATCATGTTGACGATACCCATGCTGAGGGCACGGGTACCCATCACGCGGACGAGGCCCTCTTCCGTTACGGGGGCGTCGCCGAGGGGCGGGTCATTCTGGGCGGGCGGGGGAGCGGTCATCGCACCAATTAACGGCGGCTCTTCGCCAGCAACAAACCCGGCCACGCCAGAGCACAGTCACCGCAGCACCAGATCCGCTACGAGCGGTCGATGATCAGACATGACCGGTTCATCCAGCAGGCTGTGCCGGAGGACCTCGAACGCGCCCTCAGGACGTATCAGGACGAAATCGATCTCCTTCACGGGGTCGAACGAGGAGAAGGTGAAGCGGTCATCGCCCTTGGGGAGAACGGTCCATCGTTCCCCCAGGAAAGTCATAACGGCGCCTCCCGGTTCGGAGTTGAAATCACCGGCCAGGATTTCGGGGATTGGATCGATGGGATTGAACCCGTTGATTCCGGCCCCGGCCCCGGCCCCGGCCCCGGCCCTGGCCGCAGCGGACGGGTCAGCAGTCAGCAATTCCTCCAGCCGGGACGCCTGCGCAACGCGCTCTTCCTCGGTCCGGTAGAAGTGTATCCCCGTGAAGCGAAGCAGTCGCCCTCCAGGTGTAAGGACCTGAGCGCTCACCGCAGTTCTGGGTTCGTCTCCATCGGGAAGCCGCAGATTCGCTGAATGCGCCAGCGGTAGCGCCGAAAGCAGCGCCATTCCGTACGCGCCACCCTGGTAGGGCATGAAACGCCCGAAAACCGGGGCGAGTCCGGTGAGCTCACCCAGAACCTTGGCCTGGTCGACTCCGCCTGTTCGGGCAACCACGCTGTCCACTTCCTGGAGAGCCACAAGGTCAGGGTCCACCTCCCGGATGAGCGCCGCGATTCGGTCCAGGTCCGTCACGCCATCCATGCCCTCGCCATGATGGATGTTGTACGCCAGGATGCGCAGGGTGTCGGGTGGGGTCTCCTCGGCCCGTTGGTCAGGGGCGGTACAACCTGCAAGAGCCAGAAGACCAACCAGAAGACAGCGCATGTCAGGATCGCGGTGATGTGTACTACTCCAGGGAATCTACTGTGGCGTTGAACGCAATGATCAGAAGATGCCTGTCCCTGGCGGCACTAACGCGCGGATCCGGGGTGCTGACGCACGCGCCCCCTTAGGGCGTGCAGTACCCAACAGGCCAGAAGGGCTCCGTAAGTGCACACGAGATCGGATTGTAGATCAACTCGGAGTGACGCTGGACGTAGACCTCCGAACCGGCTACGAGACTGCCGCGAATGGTGACGTTCGAGGCGACGGTGACCTTTCGATTTGCGTAGAAGTGTGCGTCGACGGTCCCGTGGGCGGTATCGACGTTGATGTCATTGCCCGCGTAGAATGCCACCATTGAGTTCTCGTCGTCGGTTGCCATGGCCTTCGAGATCCAGGCGGACCCTTCGACCACAAACACACCGTACCCCACCAGAGTCACATCCCGGTTGGCCATGACGCTGCCGGTCACGTAGGTAATCAGTGGCGCTTCTCTGGTCCCGAGATAAACCCGGCCTTCCAAGTGAAGATCTCCACGGTGCCTGACGGTAGCGGCCTGACCCATGTTAAACAGGTCGAGTTGCGGGATCTCGACAGAATCAACCTTCTTCCCCACAGGAGCAGCGCTCGGGTTGTACCGCGGCCTGAAGACCGAATCGTAGTTCATGCCGCTGTCCGCGACGTAGTAGGCGAAGCCTTCGACGTCGGCTCCCCCGGCCATCATGTAGGAACCGGAGTAGATGTTGGCGTTGGCCAGAGAGCCCGCCGGCGAGGCTACCTTGACGGTCTGCTTGAGGTTCAGCACATCGCCGCTTGCCATGGCATACTGCATGTGCGGAGGCAACATGGTGTTCTCGATCCCATCAGGTCCGATCCAGAGGGAGCGGTTGGGCGTCGACTCTGAAAGGCCGAGGATAGTTGGCTTGGCTGCACCGATGAGTGCGTTCTTGACGTTGGTCGCGGTTGCGGTAGGATTGGAGGCCAGAATGCGGGCGGCGGCGCCCGACACGTGGGCGGCTGCCATTGATGTACCGCTTTCCAGAATCCCGTAGCCCATCGCCACATCATTGGGGTTGTGGGAAAGGGAGGCGATCATTTCTCCCGGCGCCAGGATGTCCACGGCGGACCCATTGTTGGAGAACCGGGAAAGGCGGCCGGTTTCGTCAAAGGCCCCTACCGTGATGGCCTCGGCCACGTGTGCCGGCGAATAGTGTGAGGCGTCACGATTATCGTTGCCGGCTGAAACGACCGCTACGATGCCATGCTCGGTGGCGCGGCGTACGGCCTCATCGAGGACGTTGTACTGCGTGGTCCCAATATCCATCCCCAGACTGAGGTTCATGACCATGGGAAGGTTCGGGTTGTGCTGCTTCCTCACGATCACGTAGTCGATCGCAGCCACCACCGTCGTGATGTCCGTCTTGCCCTCCTTGTTCATCACCTTCAGGGAGTGAAGGCGGACTTCGGGAGCCATGCCGATCACGCCGGAGCCGTTCGTCAGGGCACCGATGGTGCCGGCGATGTGCGTGCCGTGGCCGGTCTCGTCTTCCGGATTACCCATCTCGCCCGGATCAAAGAAGGGCATCTGCATGACGCCGGAGTCGTCCCAGTCGGACTCGTCCCGGCTCTCGAAGAGCATGCTGAAGTCTTTTCGTTCCGCTACCTGAAGGTCATTCTCGAGCATTCCGGAGTCGAGCACGAAGACGTGCACCTCGCGCGCCGCCTCGAGGCCGGATGTGTTGGCGCCCGTCCAGGCAATGCCCCAGGGGAGCAACTCAGGTCCGCCGAGATTATGCTGGATCTGACCAACCGCCGGCCCCTGGAAAGGGAAGTCGAGTTCGACAAACGCAATATCCGTATCGTCGGCGATCTCCTCCAGGAACGTGTTCAATGGGATCGGTCCCAGCCCGATGAAAATGCCAGGCCTGGCTCCGTCAATGCGCACCTTTAGGCGGATCAGGCGCTCAAACGCCTGCAGAAATGCTTCGTAGGTCTCATTGGTGAGCCCGTAGTCATTGAGCACGCGCCGCGTGACACCGTAGTCATCCAGGACCCGGCGGGTTACCCCGTGATTCTCCAGCATCTCCGGCGTGATGCCAAGGCTGGCCAGCCATTCGTCCGTGATGTCCTGTCCATACTGATCCAGCACGCGCCGGGTGACGCCGTACTGTTCCAGGACATCCAGAGCCAGGGAGTAGGACTCCAGCACGCGTCGGGTGACGCCGTACTGCTCAAGGACGCGTCTGGTAACGCCATACTGCTCCAGCACGCGTCTGGTAACGCCATACTCGTTGAGGATTCGCCGCGTGATCCCGTAGGAATCGAGCACGCGCCGGGTCACTCCGTTGGGC
>JABDJZ010000479.1 GCA_013003255.1 Rhodothermales bacterium | reverse complement strand
TCCAATGAGGACTACCGGAGGTTTGTCGAGGAGGCGCACGCGCGGGACATCAAGGTCATCTTTGACCATGTCAACAACCACATCGGGATCAATCATCGCTGGATGTCTGATCTCCCGGCCAAGTCGTGGATTAACGGGACTCCGGAACTGGAGCGTTCGCACTACAAGCTGTCGCCGGTCGATCCCTATGCGGACCCGCACACGGTCGAACTCCTCAAGGGCTTCTGGTTTGTACCGGGCATGCCCGACGTCAATCAGCGCGATCCCTTCGTGGCTACCTACCGTATCCAGAATACACTCTGGTGGTTGGAGTACACGGGTCTGGACGGCATCCGCGAGGACACGTATCCCTACCCTGACCAGGCTTTCCTGAACAGGTGGGAAGCCGCCATTTTCGAGGAGTACCCGGACTTCAACATCGTGGGAGAGATCTGGGAAGGATTGCCGGCCTACACAGCCGCTTACCAGGCGGGAAGCATGTTGCCGGGTGCGGTGGGTACCAACCTGCCCACGGTAATGGACTTCGCCTTGATGGACGCGGCCCGGGAATACATCTCCGGAGACGGCCGACTGATGGACGTCTACAACGTCATCGCGCAGGATTTTCTGTATGCCAATCCGGACCTGCTGCTGACCTTCATCGACAACCACGACGTGTCACGGGCCATCTTTGAGGCGAAGGGGGAGCAGTTTCGCGTGCGCCAGATGCTCGCCCTCATCCTCACCACGCGCGGAATCCCGCAGCTGCTGTATGGCACCGAGCATGGGATGATGGGGGGCGCCAGTCACGTGGAGCTTCGCGCCGACATGCCCGGGGGCTTTCCGGGAGACGAGCGCAGCGTGTTCACGGAGGAAGGTCGCACCGAGGAAGAGAACGCCATGTTCAACTTCGTGCGCGCGCTGCTCCAGGCGCGTCAGAACCACCCTGCCCTCACCGAAGGCTGGCTGACCAATTACCCCCCAACCTGGGGCCGGGAGATCTACATGTACGTCCGGGAGACGGAGGACCAGACCATCCTCGTGATTCTGAATGGACACGAGTCGGTGAGAACCGTTGACCTGAGTGAATTGGCCTGGCGATTCCCGGAGGAAATCAGCGTTCGAGACCTCATCACCGGCCGCGAGGAAACCGTCACCATTCAGGACGGCTACCCCATCGAGGACCTCGGCGTCAGGGTGTTGCTCCTGCAGTAGATGCCTGCCGGTGGATCCAGTCCACCATGTCTTCGATAACATTCGGCTCCAGGTCGTACGGCCACTCGGTACCGAATCCCAGGTGATCCGCGCCCGGATACATCCTGAACTCGTAGGGTTTACCTGCGGCCGCAAAGGCGCTGATCACGTCGGCCGTCATGCGAGAGGGAATCGAGGTGTCCTGGAGCCCCAGGACCCAAAGCCCGGGGACCTGAAGGTTGCCGAGCGTCGGCCGCGGATCAAAGCCCGATGGGTCCTCGAGTCGCGTCAGGCTGTCGGCCACGGCCACCGGCACGAGTTGCTCTGTTTCGAAGTTGTCGCCCGCCAGATTGCTGAAGTAGCCCTCCTCACCCACGGAAACGGCAGGTCCGGACAGGAGGACCATGTACGCGATGTCGCCTGTCATGGTAGCCGCCAGCGGTGTAAGCCAGCCACCCATGCTGATGCCGAGAACACCAACGCCGCCCGTGAACCGATCCGTCATCGTATTCAAGGTGTCGACAGCGCGGGCCACGTCCGATGCCAGGAGCCGGAGATTCTCCTCTGAGGCGTTGTTGTCTGATTGGTACTCGCCCCCGGAGTGCCCCGTCCCGCGTTTGTCAAAGCTGTACACGGCGATTCCCCGCCTTGCCAGGGCATCAGCGAACAGGTGGTAGATGGCCCGCGGCGCCTGGATAGATCCGTGCGCAATCACGACCACGGGGTGTGGGCCGGCTGACGACGGGAGGTACAGGGATCCACTCAGCACGGTCTCACCGTTCTCAAACGCCAGTGGCTCCTCCGTGTATGCTCGGAACTGGGTGATGTGGATCCACGTGCCGAACAGCAGGAGTCCTGCCGCCAGCACCGAACGAAGCGGAGCCGCGCGGAGCCCTGCCCGGGTCGCAGAGATGCCCACCAGCAATCCGCCGAGCAGCGCCCCGTTTCGGGCGATCATCCGTGTCGGCAGGAAGAAGTTGGCGAGGTCCGA
>JABDJZ010000459.1 GCA_013003255.1 Rhodothermales bacterium | reverse complement strand
ATCCGGAACTGCTGCCTTCCGGGGTACGGATCGTTGGAAGCGCCGGAGCCATCGCCTCGGCCATCGGCATCCTGCTCTTCTGGAGGTCGCGGATCGGTTCCGCCACCGCGGCCTGGCGTCTTCCGCTCGGTCTGCTTCCACTCCTTGCACTGGCCCTGTTTGGACTGGCTCATCCCGGTGTAGCCATCTGGGGCATCTCTCAGGGCCTTCGCGTTCCCTACCTCCACCTGCTTCTTCTAGGCATCGTCACTACAGGACTGGTTGCCGGTGCGGTGGATGCCTGGGGCGAAGACGGTGTACCGGGGTGGCGGGTATTTCAGGTGATGGTGGTCGTTCTCCTCCTCACCCTTCTACCCACTACCGGCCTTTGGCCCGCATTGCTGGGTGGTGCCTGGACGGGCTGGGCTGCGGTCGGTGGGTCGGCGGCCCTCACAATCGGGGCTGGCTGGATGCTTATTGGCGGACGCCGAGCAGCCTGAATCTCAGAGGCGAGCAGCCAGAATGGCGGGTGCCCTGCCTACTGGCACCCAAGATCCCTGCGAGCCGCCGCGTCGGCAGCAGGGAAGCAATTCCCCGTCGGTAGCGCGTCGGGGGCGTATCGGTCCAGCTCCGGGTCCCTAAGCGCGTCGCGCAGGAACGCCGTCAGGTCCTGAACTTCCTCCTCCGTCAGGTTCAGCGGACGGAATCGTCCTTCGAGGACACCTTCCGGCAATGGCACCGCGGGGATCCCATCATTGTAGTACCGTACCACGGACTCCACCGACGGAAACGTGCCCCCATGCCCAAGAAAGGGCGAGTCTTCCATGTTGTAGAGTTGGGGCACCTTGAATGTCCTATACATCGAGGGATCATCCAGGAAGCCGCCGCGACCCAAAGCCGGCGACTCGCCGCCCGGCATGTCCGGCATCCCCAAGGCGTAGAATCCCGGTCCACTGAGACCGGGACCGGTGTGGCAGGTCTCGCACCCGGACTCCCCAAAGAAGACGATGGCGCCTCGCTTTTCCGCATCGGTCATCGCGCTGAACTCACCGCGTATCCAGCGCTGAAACGGCGCGCGATTGGGAAAGAGCGTCCGCTCGTACGCTGCCAGCACGAATCCCAGTGCGTCCCGGTTGATATTCTGTTCATGGGGATACACCTGGTTCCAGAGATCCCGGTAGGTCTCATTCGTAAGAATCACCGAGTCATCGTAGAAATTGCTCATCCGGTGGGTGGTCAGCGCCGCCACGGCCTGTGCCTCCACGCCGTCGTAGCCTCGCGCGTTGACCTCAGACGGCGTGCCCTCTACCCAGTGTGCGTCCGTATTGAGGTTCTGCCCCAACGCTCCGTTCTGACCGTTCCAGGACAGCACATCCTGAAACGCCACGTTCAGGACGGAGGGGGATCTCAGGCCAGGTGCGTCGGCCGATGGTCCCGGTCTACGCGCCTCTCCGCGGACTCCCCATCCAATCCCGCCCTCTCCAATTGATCTGGGTTGCCCAGCCTGAAATCCGGCGGCGGCGTGGTGACAGGTCGCGCAGGAGTAGGTGCCGGCGTTGTCGGCCACCACCGGTCGAGTAGCCAGTGCCGGTTCGTGGAACAGGAGCTGGCCGAGGCGGACTTTCTCGGGCGTTAGCGGATTGCCGGCGAACTGCGGGATGGCCGCGAAGTCGCCGGAGTCCGGTTGGCGAAAGGCAGACAGTCGCCGCTGGCCATTTCGGGTCATCAGGTCGGTCAGCACCTGGTCCAGGTCCTCGGAGGGCGCTTCTTCCACCGGCGCGGCCGAGCAACCTGCTCCCAGCAAAAGGGCGAGCACCAGCAGCAAAATGCCCATGTCGCGGCTTCGGACCATCCTACTCCCCTCGCTCAATCACAAAAGTCCAGACCGAGGACCAGTCGCCATATCCGGCGGCATTGCTCGCCCGGACCCGCCACCAGTATGGATAGGTGTGAACCAGCCCCTCGATAGCGTGGCGGGGATCGCGCAAGCCCTCCAGGTCCACCACCAGTAGCAGCAGCCTCGAGTCCAGAGCCACTTGAAGGTGGTAGCTCGTGGCCTCATCGGTGTGCTCCCAGGAGACCGCGGTATCGATGGGACGATCCAGCGCTCCATTGAGAGGAAGCGCGGGCTGCGCCCGGCCGGGGACCCGAGCCAGCGAGTTGACGGTGACGGTTCGTGGTTCTGACCACATTTCGCCTTCCTGAGTGACTGTTGCCACGCGCCAGGTGTACGCCTGGTCCAACTGGAGATCACGGACTACGAACCGAGGATTTCGTAGACCGGAGGTATCGGCCACAATCGCTCCCGTGTCGGGCCCCATCAACAGTTGAAATCGGAAGGACGCTCCCACCGAGGGGGTCTTCCAGCTGAACTCAACAGCATTGGCAACCTGCTCTCCCGGCATCGGATAGACCAGGTCTGGCGCCGCCATTTCGTCGTTAGGACCGGTGGCTGAGTCGCAACCCATGGCGAGCACAGAAGCCAGCAGTATCGAGGCTATCCAAAAGCGCATTGCGGATACTACACGGGTACGTTGGATAAGGCTGTAGGGGAATCCCGTCAAGGTTGGGCTGGTGAGGTCAGGTAGCAGGATTGATCTCGACCTTCGTGGCCGTCGGGCCCATCGGACCGCATTCACATATCTTTTACGGACTGATGACTCCGAAATCCGTAATTAGTTTCTGTAGCGTGTCTCCCCACACGCATCTCCCCATCTATCCAACGAGGCTGCCATGAACAGATATCCCTTCCCGATTTTCCTACTGGCGCTTGCGGTGGCCCTGACTGTGGTTGCCTGTCAGCCCGCGGGCGACTCGGCCAGTTCCGGTGATCGCGCCGTCGTGGGTCAGAATGACCCGTACGACTTCGACATGAACTCGAAGCCCAACGTCCTCCGGATCGCGGCTGAGTCTGAAGCACACACCACGCTGGCCGCGGCCATCAAGGCGGCTGAACTCGAGCAGGTCCTGA
>JABDJZ010000122.1 GCA_013003255.1 Rhodothermales bacterium | reverse complement strand
ATCCTGACATCATCGGGCGCTTTGGTCGGCCGTCATGCCTCGGCCGGAACACCGACAGCCATGGCCCGGGCCCTCCAGCAGGACCGGGTTGATCTTGCGCTCCTGCGAGACATTCGACAGGATCAGGGCCGTGCCGGCCCAGTGATCGAGAAGATCACCAGTCCGGTGGAATTGGACCGATTCGACTACATCGGGATTGATCAGCTTTCCGATGGCAACTGGGTGCTGGTCCGCGCCTCACAGCACGAACTGCTTCCGTCCGGCAACACGCCTTTCCCCAGGGTCCTCGTACCCGCGGGCTACTACGGTACGCTCTATCCGGATCTGTCGATCGCGGAGTTCCGCGACGGGGTACTGGTGCGCAGTTTCGGGTCTGCATTTGGCCGTTCATTCCTGGACGAGGCCGTCTCCGAGCAGCTGGACGCGCAGCCGGAGGCCTGGATCCAGGAGCGGATCCGTGATCGAACCTACTACACCCTCTACCTGCGCCAGGGTACTCCGCGGATCGGGGAGCGTCCCACCTACGGCCGCTCCACCATCGCTGTCCGGCGGAGGGCCGTGACCTTCTTCGACCGCCTCTACTACCTCCTCAGGTTGACGGTGGCGGGCCTGGTCATCGGCCTGCCCGTCTATGCGGCTGGCGTGGTCGGACGCGTTCGTCGGGGCCAGCTTCCGGCACGCCGTGTTCACTTCAGGGACAAGGTCCTGAACGCGTTCTTTGCCGTGGGCCTGATCGTGGTGGTGGCGATGGGCTGGGTCGGTCTGCGCGTGGTCACGGGCGAGACCGACAGGGCCGTCGAAAGCTGGCTCAGGCAACACCTGGACCGGGTGGAGGATGCTCTTGCCTTGCGGGCTCGACCCGACGAGATGCCCTATCGCGTGCTGGAACGTGTTGACGTCGATTCCCTCGCTGCCCAGGTTGGACTGGATCTCAATATCTACCTGGGGGTCGAGCTGGATGCGACCTCGCGTCCGCAGCTGGTTCGGGACCGACTCATCAGTCAGCGGATTCCGATTGAGGCCTATGACTATCTCTTTGTGGGCGGTTTCCGGTTCGCCTCGGTGGAGGAGCGGCTGGGTGATTTTGCATTCACCGCCGGCTACCGCGCCCTCCCTGACGAGCAGGGTGTTCCTCGCTACGTCATATCGGTGCAGACGCTTCCGGAGCAGGAACGGATCGAGGAGGAGCGATCACGCACGGCAGCCTACCTGTTCGGGGCCCTGTTGATGCTGATGGTGGTGGTCATGATGACGGCCTCTGTGATTGCCAATGCGCTGGCCAGGCCCGTGGCAAGGTTGCAGCGGGGTCTCCAGAATGTGGCCGCCGGCCGCTTTGAGCGGATCGGACCGCTGAAGTCCCGCGACGAGATCGCCGACCTGGTCGGGACCTTCAACACCATGCAGGATCAGCTGGCCGACAGCCGGCGGCTCCTGGCCCACCAGGAGCGCCAGTTGGCGTGGCGGGAGATGGCGCAGCAGGTTGCGCACGAGATCAAGAACCCGCTCACGCCGATGAAGCTGTCGGTCCAGCATCTTCGGCGGGCCCATGGTACCGGGGGAGCCGGTGAGAAATTCAGGACGCTGTTTGAGCGCATCACCACCACGTTGATTGATCAGATCGATGCCCTGGCGCGCATCGCAAATGAGTTCTCCTCCTTTGCCAGAATGCCCCTCCACGACCCGGAGCGACTGGATCTGAACGAGGTGGTGAAGGAGGCTGTTGTCCTGATGCAGGAGCACGCCACCGCCGAAATCCGGACGGAGCTCACCGACCTCGCGCTGCCGGTGGATGCAGACCGCGAGGCGCTCAGGCGGATGTTCATCAACTTCATCAAGAACGGCATGGAGTCCGTGGAGCCTCACAAGGAGGGACTCATCGTCGTGACCACCCGTCGGGAAAGGAACTCTGAATCCGGGATCGAAATCGCCGTGGCGGAAGTGGCCGACAACGGGGCCGGAATCCCGGTCGAGCTGCGGGATCGCATCTTCAACCCCTCGTTCTCCACCAAGACCAGTGGGACCGGGTTGGGGCTGGCCATCTCCAAGAACACAGTCGACGAATTGCGGGGACGAATCGGCTTCGATACGCGGGAAGGCGAAGGCTCTGTATTCTGGGTGAGATTTCCATTATCCGTGGACGCCGCCGACAGGGATTGACCGGCAGGCTCCGTATTTTGCGGTCAATCAAGGCCGAGGGCCAGAGACTGCATGCGAGCCATTGTCGTGGGAGCCGGAGAGGTGGGATTCGATGTCGCCAGGCTGCTGGCTATCGAGGAACACGACGTGGTAGTGATCGACCGGGATGCGGCGGCGCTCTCCCGGCTTTCTGACAAACTGGATGTCATGACCGTCCTCGGAAATGGCACCTCGGCAAGTGTGCTGCAGGATGCCGGTGCCGCGGATGCCGTCCTTCTGGTTGCGGTCACCACGATTGATGAGGTCAACCTTGTGGCCTGCATGCTGGCGGACCGACTGGGCTGCAAGCGGACCATCGCCCGTGTCCGTTCCGGCGAAATATCCGGTTCCGAGAGCGTCCTCAGCACGGCGGATTTCGGCATTGACGTGGTCATCCACCCGGAGGAGAGCGCGGCAGCGGAAGTTGAGCTTCTCATCCTCCGTGCCGGCGCGTCGGACATCGTTCCACTTGCGGACGGCAAGCTCCATTTGATTGGGCTGCGACTCGGCGAGGATTCGCCCGTGGCCGGGATGTCGCTTGAGGAGTTCGGGCAGCGGTATCCCAAGCCTGCCATTCGTGTGGTGGCCATCGTTCGCGGGATCCGGACCATTCTGCCCCGAGGACGCGATACCCTGCGGAAGAATGACGTGGTATTCGTGGCCTGTTTGCCCAAGCATGCGCCGCACGTGCTGGAGGTCATGGGGAAGAAGGATCAGCGCATCGATCGGATCATGATCATCGGCGGTACGCCGGTGGCGGCGCAGGTGGCCCGGCGCCTTGGGGGAGCAAAGAACCGTCAGATCAAACTGGTTGAAGCCGACCGGGATCGCGCTCAGGTCCTCTCAGAGGAGTTGGGTCAGGTGCTGGTGATCCACGGGGAACCCACCGACCTGGACCTGCTGGTTACCGAGGGCATGCCGGACATGGATGCGGTAATAACCCTGACGGAGGATGAAGAGTCGAATCTGGTTTCTTGCCTGTTGGCCAAGCATCTCGGTGTCAGCAAGACGGTGGCCCTGCTTTCCAAACCGGCCTACATCCCCATCAGTCAGTCGATTGGCCTGGACTCGGCCGTCAATCTGAAGTTGGCCATTTCGCGGGAGGTGATGGCCAGTCTCCGGGGCCAGCACGTCATGAGCGTCGCCAGTCTTCGGGGTGTCGACGCGGAGGTGCTGGAGATTCAGGCACAACCGGGCTCGCCGGCCACCCGAGGGCCGCTGGCAGAATTGACCCCGCCCGCGGAGGTTCTGATCGCCGGCGTATTGCACGACGGCCACGTATCGGTCGCCACAGCAACCACGCAGATCCGGCCGGGTGACCGGGCCTACGTGTTTGTCCGTCACGCTTCGGTTGGAGCGGCCGAAACCTTCTTTCGGGGCCGCGGATGATTCTGAACCTGCGAGCGGTTTTCGGGACGCTGGCGGCTCTCCTGGTCTTCGCAGGGGTGGCGATGGTTCTGCCGGCTCTCGTAGGCTTCTACTACGCCGAGCCGGCGGCCTGGTCGTTCCTGGGAACGGCCGTGGCTACCACGGTGCTCGGTGGAGCGGTTTGGGCTCGTTGGGGGCGGGGCGAGGTGGACTCCCTTCGGGTCCGGGAAGGCTTTGCGATCGTGGCGCTCGCCTGGGTGGTCATCTCCCTTTCTGGCGCTTTCCCGTTTGTACTCAGTGGCGCGCTGGGATCCTACACGGATGCCTTCTTCGAGACCATGAGTGGTTTCACGACCACCGGAGCGACCATCTTTGGTGGGGCGGGCAACCCCGACATCGAGTCCCTTCCAAACTCGATTCTCTTCTGGCGAAGCCTGACCCACTGGATGGGCGGGATGGGCATCATCGTACTCACCCTGGCCATCCTGCCGATCCTCGGCGTGGGCGGCATGCAGTTGTTCAAGGCGGAAGTGCCGGGCCCGAGCGCCGACAAGCTGACGCCTCGCGTTCGGGAAACGGCCCGCCGCCTCTGGCTGATCTACGTCGGCATCACGGTCGTGCAGATCCTGTTGTTGCTGCCGGCGATGAGTCCGTTCGATGCCGTCAATCACGCCTTCGCAACGATGGCCACCGGTGGGTTTTCCACCAGGAATGCCTCTGTGGGGCACTACGGCTCCGCCTACGTGGACTGGGTCATCACGCTGTTCATGTTCCTGGCGGGGATGAACTTCGCGCTCCACTTCCGGCTGCTCCGGGGCAAGACGC
This sequence comes from Rhodothermales bacterium, assembly GCA_013003255.1. Taxonomy (GTDB): domain Bacteria; phylum Bacteroidota; class Rhodothermia; order Rhodothermales; family UBA10348; genus JABDJZ01. The sequence continues at coordinate 8,003 of JABDJZ010000122.1, read as the reverse complement.
TGACGGTACTTCACGACACCGAGTTCAGGGTGTACGCCACCATAGCGCTTACGGCCACACTCGTAACCGCCCTGGCGCTCTGGGAGCCCATCCGGGCCTGGATGCCCGGCACGGACGGGACGATCGGATATGCCGGATTCCTGGAGGCGCTGCGATTCGGCGCCTTCCAGTCAACGGCCATCATGACCACCACCGGGTTCGCCACGGCCGACTACGAGATCTGGCCGCCGTTGGCCGTCGGCGTGGTCTTCCTGCTCTTCTTCGTGGGTGGCATGGCGGGCTCCACCGGAGGCGGCGTGAAGGTGGTCCGGGTGGTGCTGCTCTTCAAGAACTCGTACAAGGAGATCAAGCAGCTTATCCACCCCCAGGCCCTGTTGAACGTCCGGCTGAATGACAAGGTGGTCTCTCAGGACGTGATGCGAAACGTCCTCTCCTTCATTGTCCTGTATCTGGGACTTCTGTTTACCGGGACTCTGGTGTTGACGGTCTTCGGTGTCGACCTGCTGACGGCATTCGGGGCGGCCATCTCCAGCGTCGGAAATGTAGGGCCGGCGTTCGGCACATTGGGTCCGGCCGAGAACTACGCCCACCTTCCAGCCATGGTCAAGTGGATCCTGTCCTTCCTGATGGTGGCGGGGAGGCTGGAGATCTTCACCATGCTGATCATCTTCGCGCCGTCCTTCTGGAGACGCTGACGGCAAATATTGCCGGAGCCCACAGGCCGAAAGGTGGCCAAACGGGCTGGAAATCGTGGTTTGGGTCAGGCACGGCCCTTGATGAGGTCCGGTTACCTCACCAAGCCTTCCAGCCTGATGCTCTCGCCCAAAGACCACATGGAACGATTTGCCCGCCGCGTACCCGGCGGCGGAATCGCCTGGGAAAACGCCATCTTCTCAACTGACGAGTCAGATCCCGGCAAACTGCTGGATGCGGCCGTGGACATTGCCTGGGAGCGCCTCGTGGAAGGCGCCAGGGGTCTGCGTCCGACGCGTCTCGACATCAATCGCCAGGGACGCCTGCTGGTGTTCCGGCTTGCAGGACAGCCGACGCAGTCGGAATTGCCACTCGCCTGGAACTGACCTGTCGCGGCAGCGCCTAGACCGTGGCGGGCACGTCCGAGAAGTCTCGCCAGCCGAAGTAGTGCAACGCGAAGCGCATCTTGTATGCCTTCATCTTGCCAAACCCGGGTAGCTTGACCAGACGCTTGGCCACCTCGTCCGCCGACGCTGTCTCCGGCCAGATATTGGCCGCATTGCCGGCATACTCGTCGACAAGCACGCGGCAAACCTTCTGCGTGTACTCGGCCATCTTGTTGGTGAACCGGTGCACCGCGGGCTGCTGGGCAAAGAGCGCCCGGAATTCGTCCGGATCATGGTCTGCTATACGGGCGGGATCCAGATGTCCCAGACGATCCTCCAGCCGCTGGGCCCCCATGAAAGCACCCTCGGCCAACATGCGCTGATCATACAGCATGCCCAGCAGGACCGCGTTGGGGTCCGTGCGAAGGTAGGCGTCCGCCTCAACGTCTCCGGTCATGGTTCCTTCGGCCCAGAACCGGTTCATCATGCGGACGAGGCCTCCATCCAGGGATCCGTAGTCCATGGGGGAGGATGGGGGTGGGTTTGGAATCCGCGGGCTCATCCTATGCTCGATCTACGTTTCCAAGTCGACCCTTCTGCCGAGTCCATGATTTCGATGCCCATCGAGGTGAGTTGCTCCCGAATGGCATCAGCACGGGCGAAGTCCCGGCTCTCACGGGCTTCGGTGCGTTCCCGGAGCAGGGCCTCGATTCCGGCAGCCTCCGGATCCTCCTCGGTTTCCGTGGCTTCGGGAGTTTCCGGATGGATGATGCCCAGCAAATCGTTGACGTGGTTGAGCCACGCGACCCCTGCATCTGCGGAGGCCCTGTTCAGCCCTTTCGACATCCCGTGGATGAGTTTCAGCCCCTCGATCACCGCCGTCAATGCCTCCGGCGTGTTGAGGTCATCGCACAACGCCTGCTGAATGCGGTCGTAGAGGCCCTCCAGTCGTTCTCCGAGGCGGTCCGGTCCATCTCCTTCGGCCTGCTCAAGCAGCTGGATGGCGGCGGCGATCCGCTCCCGGTGCTTGACAGAAGCCTTCAGCGTGGCCTTGGTGAAGTTGAACGGCTTCCGATAGTGACCGCTCATCAGCGCCATGCGGAGCGCGAGTGCATCTACACCCCAGCCACCTTCATCCTTGGATGAGGTCAGTTCGCGTACGGTCAGGAAGTTGCCCAGGCTCTTGGACATCTTCTGTCCCTCGACCTGCAGAAAGCGGGTGTGCACCCAATGCTTTGCGAACGGCTTGCCGGAGATGGCCTCGGACTGCGCGATTTCGCATTCGTGGTGTGGAAAGGTCAGGTCCTCGCCGCCCGCGTGAAGGTCCAGGGTTTCGCCCAGGTACCGGTTGGCCATCACCGAGCACTCAATATGCCAACCCGGGAATCCCCATCCCCAGGGACTGTACCACTGCATGAGATGCTTGGCGTCCTTCTTCCACAGGGCAAAGTCCCGCGGATCCCGCTTGTCCGGATCCGAGACCACTTCCCGGACTTCCTGGTCCAGCGCGTCCGCATTGATGTTACCGGACAGTTTTCCGTACTCCGGGAAGGATGCCACCGAGAAGTAGATGCCCTGCTCGGTTTCGTAGGCGTGACCCTTCTCCAGCAGCGTTTCGACGGCCTGGATCTGTTCGCGCATGTGCTCGGTGGCGCGCGGGCGCACCGTGGGCTCCAGCAGATTCAGTGCTGACCAGTCCTGCAGAAGCGCCCCCGTGTAGTAGCGGGCAAGGTCCCACACATTGGCGAAGCGTTCGCCCTCCTTTGATTGGAGTGCCTTGGCCATGCGGTCTTCGCCGTCGGCATCGGCTGCATCATCTTCCGTCAGGTGACCCACGTCCGTGATGTTGGTCACGTAGGTGACTTCCAGACCCAGCGTGCGCGCCAGCCGGAAGAGGAGATCGGCCGTGAGGAAGGACCTGAAATTCCCGATGTGGGCGTAGGAATAGACCGTCGGCCCGCAGGAGTAGAACGCCAGGCGTCCGGGATGCTCCAGCTGCAGTTCCTCTACGCTATTGGTGAGGGTGTTGTAGAGCTTGATCGGTGGGCCGGATGCCATGGGAGCGGGTTTGAATGAGAGGCTTGCGAGAACGCGTAGGGGACGGCGCGGTTCAGCGCCGGCCAAAGCTGGCCTGTCACGGAAGTGTCACGGACCTGCGGCATTTGGGCGACGGGCGAAACGCGCCCCCTGGGGCCGCGTAACGGGCCTCAAATCAGCGCCCCTGCGCGCTCCATTTTTCCAGTCCCGCCCGCGGGATTTTCGCCCACAAGGGCCCCGATGATGAAACGTATTGTCGCTGTAATAGCCGTTCTGCTTCTGGCTTCCGCCGCCGTTTGGCGCTTTGCCGGAGGACAGGGCGAACCCACCACGAGCTACCGGTTCGTGACCCTTCAAAAAGGAGACCTCGAGGCGGTGGTGACTTCCACCGGTAATCTGAAGGCCGTGACCACGGTGCAGGTCGGTACCCAGGTGTCCGGCCTCATTGACCGGATCTTCGTGGACTTCAATGATGAGGTTAGACGCGGCCAGTTGATGGCGCGCATCGATACCACGCTGCTGGTGAGTGCTGTCAAGGACGCCCAGACGGCACTCCGCCGGAACAAGGCCCAGCGGGACTTCTCCCAGGTGGAGCTCGCGCGGATTCAGAAACTGCACGATCAGGCCTTTTCGACCGACGTCGAGTTGAACACGGCCAAGTACAATCTGGAACTCGCCCAGGCCAACCTGGAGTCGGCCGAGATCTCGCTTGAGCGCGCGCAGCGCAACCTGGGGTACTCCCGCATCTACGCGCCGATGAGCGGCGTGGTCATTGAGCGGAGTGTCGAGGAGGGCCAGACCGTGGCGGCCAGCATGTCTACTCCGCAGCTCTTCCTCCTGGCCAACGACCTGTCGAAGCTGGAAATCCTCGCGTCTGTGGACGAATCCGATATCGGCCAGATCGAAAAGGACCAGATGGTCCGATTCACGGTCCAGGCCTACGATGACGTGACGTTCATGGGCAAGGTTCGCCAGGTCCGGCTCCAGTCGGCGGCACAGGACAACGTGGTCACCTATACGGCCGTGGTTGATGTGGACAATACGGACGGACGCCTGCTGCCCGGAATGACCGCTACGGTGGAATTCCTGGTCGAGACGGTAGCCGATGTGTACAAGGTGCCGAACGCGGCCCTTCGCTTCCGTCCCACCGAAGAGATGATGGCGGCATTCCGGGACCGGATGATGGCTGCCCGGGAGGCTTCGGGCGCCGCGCAGAGGCCCGAAGGTGAGCGCACGGCGGCTGCTTCAGGACAGTCCGGGGCCGCTGCAGCGGGGTCTGGCGGCTGGTCGGGTGGCGGCCAGTCCGGGTTTGGCGGACAGAATTCAGGAATGCTGTGGTACGTCGATGACGAAGGGCAATTGAGCGTGGCTCGGGTCCAGACGGGACTATCTGATGGAACGATGACCGAGGTGGATGGAAGGGCCCTCGAGGAGGGCATGCAGCTCATTGCCGGCGTCACCGTCTCCGAGGATGGTCCGGCGGCCAACCCTTTCCAGCAGAACAGAACCGGCGGCCGCAGAGGCCCCGGTGGATTCTAGGACGGACCTCAATTATGGCTGAGCACACACAGGAACCTGTCATGCAGGTCCGCGGGCTTCGAAAGACCTACACCATGGGCACCAACAAGGTGCATGCACTGGCAGGTGTGGATCTTGACGTGAGGCCGGGCGAGTTGATTGCCATCATGGGGGCATCCGGATCAGGAAAGTCCACCATGATGAACATCATCGGCTGCCTGGACTATCCCACAGAGGGTTCCTATACCCTGGACGGCATTCGGGCAGACACCCTGAGCAAGAACGAACTGGCGGACATCCGCAATCAGAAAATTGGGTTCGTGTTTCAGGGCTTTAACCTGCTGCCCCGGACCACGGCACTCGAGAACGTGGAGCTTCCGCTGCTCTATGACCGGTCGCCCGGGAAGAAGAAGACCAAGGAGTTGGCCAAGGAGGCCTTGAGCATGGTCGGACTCGGTGATCGCGTCGATCACGTTCCGTCTGAGCTCTCAGGTGGTCAGCAGCAGCGCGTGGCCATTGCGCGTGCGCTGGTCACCAAGCCGGCCATCGTCCTGGCCGATGAGCCCACCGGTAACCTGGATTCGAAGACGTCCGTCGAGGTCATGGATCTCTTTCAAACCCTGAACGACAAGGGGATCACCGTCCTGCTGGTAACCCACGAGCATGATGTGGCCGAATATGCCAAGCGCATCATTGAGCTCAAGGACGGCAAGATCATCCGGGATCAGGTGCAGGAGCAGCGGCGTGCAGCCGATGTCGCCGCCACTATGCCCACTGACGGCGTCCTAGCCTAATCCAACTGAATCCATGCGTGCATCCAACCTTATCAAGGTCGCCGGGAAGAGCATCGTCAAAAACAAGATGCGAACTCTGCTCACCATGCTGGGCATCATCATCGGCGTAGGTGCCGTCATCGTGATGGTGGCAGTGGGCGACGGCGCCAAGAGCCAGATCGAGCGCCAGATCCAGAATCTGGGCACAAACATGCTGGTGATCACGCCTGGCTCCAGTTCTGCCGGCGGAGTCAGTCGGGGTGCCGGCAGCTTCAACCGGCTCAAGCTGGAGGACGCGGAGAAACTGCGCAACGAGAGCATGTACCTCTCGGCCATTTCGCCCGTGGTGACCACATTCACGCAGGCCGTCGGACCCCAGGGGAACTGGCGGACGCGGATCAACGGTGTGGACGTGGACTACCCGCTCATTCGTGACTGGCCCGTTTCGAGCGGCTCCTTCTTTACGGCTGCTGACGTGCGCCAGCGCAAGAAAGTGGCAATAATCGGCGCCACGGTGGCCGAGGAGTTGTTTGAAGATGATGATCCTGTGGGTCAGACCATCCGCGTGCGCAACGTCCCGATTCAGATTATCGGTGTGCTGGCCGCGAAAGGACAGACGGCCGAGGGTACGGACCAGGATGATGTGATCCTGGCGCCCCACACCACGGTAGGCACCCGGCTGAGCCGGTGGAATTTCGTGTCGCAGATCCTGGCATCCACCTCCTCCCCGGGAGACATCCCTGCGGCGCAGGAGGAGATGAAAGTGATCATGCGCGAGTCGCACGGTCTTGCGGCGTGGGAGGCCGACGACTTTGAGATCAAGAATCAGGCGGAGTTGACCGAGGCCGCAGCCGGCACCACGGAAGTGATGACGCTGCTGCTGGCTGCCATTGCGGGGATCTCACTGCTGGTTGGCGGCATCGGAATCATGAACATCATGCTGGTGTCCGTGACGGAACGGACCCGTGAGATCGGCATCCGCATGGCGATTGGTGCGCGCGGCACGGACGTGCTCACCCAGTTCCTGATCGAGAGCATCGTGATGAGCATTCTGGGCGGTGCCGTGGGCGTCGGCCTCGGGTTTGCCGGTGCACAGATACTCGGCAACGTGATGGGTTGGCAGACGCTGGTCAACACCGATACGGTGATGGTTGCCATTGTCTTCTCGGCGGCCGTGGGGATATTCTTCGGGTTCTATCCCGCCAGGAAGGCCGCGTCGCTGAATCCTATTGAGGCGCTTCGGTACGAGTAGCGCTAGAACTACCGGTTCAACTGGCCGTGGATGTGGCGCAGGTCCGGAATGATGAGTTTCTCCATGGCCAGCCTGACCGCAGCCGTGGAGCCCGGTGTGGCAAACACCACGGTTCGTCCCCGAGTACCGGCCGTGGCTCTGGACAGCATGGCGGCGGCTCCAATTTCCTGCCAGGACAGCATCCGGAATAGCTCGCCGAACCCTGGAAGGGAGCGTTGAACGAATTGATCCACGGCCTCGATGGTGCCGTCCCGGGGTGCAATGCCGGTCCCGCCGTTCAACAGGATGGCATCGCATTCCAGGGCTACGCCAGACAGCGCCTCCGAAACGGCGCCGGGGCCTTCGCGAACGATGTCGTAGACGGTCACTCGATGGCCGGCTGCTTCCAGCATGCTGCACATGAGTTGCCCGCTGGTATCCGACTCCGTGGTTCGGGTATCACTGCACGTCAACACCGCACAGGAGAGTGGGGTGCGTCCGGCCTCGGCGCGATGCGCTTCAGGTACCGTGCTCATGGGCACTCGCCTCCTGCTTCTTTCGTTCCGAGTACCAGATCGGCGGATCGTAGCCGTGCCCTCCCCAGGGGTGGCACCGAAGGATTCGGTGTGCGGCAAGGATGCTCCCGCGGATGGCACCATACTTTTCCAGTGCCTGCATGGCATACCCGGAGCACGTGGGCGTGAAGTTGCAGGCCGATGCCGTGTGGGGCGAAATGACCAACTGGTATCCCCTGACCAGAAGCATCAGGGCGCGGCGGGGCAATCGGAGGATTCCTTCAAGCATCCCGGTTTGAAGGACGCTTTGGACGAGGGGTTCCGTTCGGGGATTCCGCGCCGCGCGGTCAGGGTACGTGGGGGCACCGGGGTGCCGTCTGAGGAGCCACGGCGTGGCTCAGTTGCCGCCGCGTCGGGGGCGACTGGGACGTGACACCTTCCCACTGAACCGGCGGACGCGAATCGTACCGCGGACCGTAGAGGCACGCTCGGCCGCCCGGGTCTGCTGCTCGACCCGTTGGGCATCGATCATCCCGGAAGTCGTTATCGGTCGGGTCGAGGCCGCGGCCGCGATGATCCCGTCGGCCCCCTGGTCAATTCCGGAGAAGAACCGAAAGCGGTTCGGGTCTACCCCAAGTTCGACCGAGGAAAGTTCGAGTCCGGCCGAAGCCCAGTTGGGCCGCTCGCGCCCAACCATCGATACGGGGCTGTAGAAGTGACGGGTATCGATCGCAAACGGGCGCTCGGTAGCCCGGGACTGGTAGACCGAAAGCGACACGTCCAGGGCCGTCATCCAGCTTTGCACGACATCGTTCTGGTCCAGCCCGAGGATGTATTCGCGCCGTTGGGA
>JABDJZ010000433.1 GCA_013003255.1 Rhodothermales bacterium | reverse complement strand
CCAGCAACTCCTGCTGCAGCAAGTACAGAACGTTCAGGATTCTCCCGGTCCGACCATTTCCGTCGTAGAACGGGTGAATGGCTTCGAACTGGTAGTGGACCATGGCCAGTCGAACAAGCGGATCGATTGCGCCCTCGGCATCAGTAGGCTCGTTGATAAACCGCTCCAGGTGAGAGAGCTTATCGCGGATCACAGATGCGCCAGAAGGCGGTGTATAGAGGACCTCACCGGTTGCCGGATTGCCGACATGCACCGGGTTCTTGCGGATGCCGGCAGCGTTCGAGTTGACCGTCTTCGCGATGTCCACCAACAGGTTCGTCGTGATGAAGCCGGTGGCCTTTAGGCTCTCCCAGCCCGCAAATAGGGCATCCCGGTAATGTAGAACCTCCTTTTCGGGTCCGGTGGCTACTTCGGAGGCGCTTCGGGCCTTGAAGAGGGCGTCCTGGGTAGTAACGATGTTTTCAATGGCCGAACTGTCCAGGCTCTCTTGCAGCGCGACGTTGCTGACGAGTATCTCGGGGTTGGGCAACACCCGGCAGAATCCCTTCAGCTCTGCCATGGCGCGGTGGGCCTCCACGAGGAGGGGGAGCAGCGTCGTATCGCTTCTTCCTGCTAACCCCGGATGGAGGGCGGGCAGATCATTGAATGGCTGTGTGGCGTCGAAGGGCATCCTAAGCAACGGTCATGTGCATAATGAGACGTAATTGAACACGAGAAGGTTCTCGTGTTCACCCGCGCACATGAGAATCGCCTCGTGTGCAAAAAACCATCAGAATGCACATGACGTCGAGTATGCTCTCTGTTTGGGCGTTTCCCCCAACAAGAAAACGCCCTGAATCAACCATAATCGTCGATTTCAGGGCGTTTTGAGTTGTGATCCCGCCAGGGCTCGAACCTGGGATCCTCTGATTAAAAGTCAGATGCTGTTTCTGAGTAATCAAAAGGAGGCCAAGGGCTTACGCGATCGTCGATATGGTGCGATACGTCTGTGATACGTTTTGCTGGAAGTGGGCCGCCCAATAATCATAGTAGCGTCACGGGCAACCTCGCCTGCGAGGTGTCAAAGCGCCGGACAGGGCGAGAGGTGATTAATCATTGGACTGGAGGGGCTTTCCGTGCCCACGCGAACAATCGCTGACAGGGATGGCGCCTGATAAAACAATGCGCTGACCAGTCAGACTGCATCAATTGCCATGCTAGCTGACGTTCCCATGGAATACCCAGCATGGCCACTTGGTAAGCCAGGGCAAACCCATTTCGCCAAAAAAAAACGGTGCGAAACTGCCATTGACAACGGGGAGGGCAGTGAATAGCATGATCGCTCACAGGCACTATGGACAGACCAGCTAGCCAGCTGAGCTCTACTCATGCAGAATTCAACTCGGCCTTGCCTTGCGGTCAGGGGTCCGGCGTCTACCCCTAGCGCAAGAACGAACTGGGCGCTTCTGTGTCTTGCGGCGCTAGTAGTTGGCTGCGACACCACGGCCGTAGCCCCGCCGGAGCCTCCGTACGATCCGTTTGTTTCTGATACCAGTCTCGTCACGTTTGTTGTCCATTATCAGGATTCCAGTTTGGTGGCCGTAGCCCCATTCAATGACCCTTCGGATTATTCCTTTCTCCCACGCGTGGATAGATGGTGGGACTCCTTCAAGCTCGTCTGGAACCCGACATTCTCCCCTGACAAGAAGTCGATCTACTTCGACTCTGCCTTAATGGCCAGAGTAAACCTGAGAACGCATCGAATAGAGCAGCTCTCGACGGACGGCGGCTTCTTTAGGGGAAGCAGTCGGTCACTGCTCTGGGCGGACAGCGGGGGCATTTTTGCAGGGTCCCGTGAAAACCAAGGCTTGTTCTACTTCCCTCCGAGTGACACGATTGCGGTGTTGCGTGAGCGATTAATTTCTGATGCGTATGGAGCAGGGCCTGGGGGAAGGCTACTGGTCCGTACAGACCTAGGGTTCTTGGACCTTTATGACCCAGAGACGGGGAACACAAGAGCGTTCCCCAACGAGACCGTGCACCCCCTTCGGCTGGGCGGGGAGTCGTTCACCACCGTAGGGCACGTATCCTGGTCTCCCGGCGAAGCTCTTCTGGCCGGTCACGTGTGGAAAGGACCGTTCTTGCAAGTGTTTGTTGCCGACTCGGTCTCGAACACAATTCGAGAATTTGAAGAAGGATATTTTGACTATTCCCCAAGGTGGGGCCCGGACGGCTGGATACTCTTTGCCCGATCCGACCGCTTTGAGAATCCATGGACTGGGGCGATCTATCTCCGCCACTCCTCGACGGGAGAACTTCGGAAGTGGCTTGGCCCAGAGTCAATTCCACAAGCCCTCGGTGTAGATGTACCCGACTACTAGCACTAGCTCACTACAATTGAAGTCCATCGAACCCTGAAAGCAATGACAAATCTCGCCAGGTCACTTTGGTTGTGCCTGCTCGCCCTGAGCCTTGCGCCCGCATCACTAGCCCAGACACGTGCAGACTACAACACGGCGCTAGTCCAATTCATGGAGTCCGCTCCGCCCTCCACCATCATTCGATCTCACCCAACTCAAGCGTCGGTACGCCATATAGTCGCTCCCGGAATGTCGCTAGGTAGCGGGACCGCCGCCGACGTCGCCTCTCGGCTAGTCAAGCAGCTGAAACGGGTACTGGGTGGTCCGGGCCTGACCCTGACCCTCGAATCAACGCGTTACACTGCCGGCCAGGGGCCAGTTTTCCGCTATCGGCAGTTCTATCGCGGTCTTCCGGTCAGTTCAGGCAGCTATTTAGTGGCACTCACACCATCTACCCCGCGGGCGAGCGGCCTCGATTCCCCTGACCTAGTGACGAGCTGGGACCTTGCCCTCGTGAGCGGTCGCTCTTTTACCAAGATTGAGGTTGATCCCAAGCCGGTGTTGTCGGAGGCCCAGGCTCGCGCCCGTAGCCTGGCAACGTCTCTGCCCCCTACCGCCGGGACGCTGAGCGTCCATGTGACCAACCCCAATCGTGAACCTTCATTTCAACTCGCCTGGCGATTTCGAACCGAGGAGGGCCTCATAGACGTCTCCGCGGAGGATGGGGCTCTCTTGAGCGCTCCTTCCGGTGGAACCGGTGCCCATTATTCGGCGCACCTACCAGCATGGAGTGCCCCCGAGTTGCCAGCGTTTGGTGTCCCGTCGGCTTCTGAGTTGATGACTGTCTACGCCACAAACCCGCAGCTCGCTGGCACATCCTTTGGAGCAGTCGAAGTGGATGACGTCAGTCCTCGGGTCCTTAGCAATAATCGCGCATGGGTCGACCCTGCCATCGCCACTACAACTCCTGGCGCAGGCTTTCATTACGGTACTACGGATTCCAAATTCGATGACGTGATGGCTTTCTATCACTACACGAACTTTCGATACTACCTCGCCGGTTTTAACACTTTCAATTACTGGACCGGACCCAAGATCAAGATAAAAACGGGCTCAAGCGGCACGGGGGTGAATGGTGCCGCCACCCAGATGGACTTCGGGATGGATGCCTTAACCGGTAACTCCCACGCCCACGAAGCAGCGATTATCGCTCACGAGGCCATGCACATAGTTCAGATGCACTTTACTGGGGATGGGACCTGGGTCAATAGCAACCTCCTGTTTTCGGAAAAGCGGGCCCTCTCAGAGTCCATTGCAGATTTTATGGCGGTGAAGTATCGTATTGACAAGCAGGGAGCTAGCTCTTCGAAGACTGCGCTCGGGATGCATGCGTCCTTCGGAGGGACTCCGGGGAGCTCGAACTACTTATTGCGTGATGTGGATAACACTGTTCAGTATAGCGCCCCGATCGTTGACGAAGACGACAACTCGGCCGCGAACCAATATGATGTTGGCCTTGCGTATTCAGGGTCCCTGTGGGATTTTCAAGAATCAGCGTTTGGGGCGATGTGGCTGCTGTAGTCCTTAGTTCGCTCCAGTACCTGACTGATGGAACGGACAATCTTGATGACGGCAGAGCGGCCATGGAGGCAGTCATAGCGTCATATTGGATGGACGACGGTATCTCATACTGTACGAACATACCACTGTGCCTCTCCCAGTTGGGGGCGGCTTTTGATCTCCATAACATTCATGGGCCCGGTGGTCCTGGTCCGAACCCGAGGATGGCAAATGTACCGGCATTGGGCGGCTTGCTGGCGGTTCCGGGTTTCGAAATCTCGCCTGCACCGGAGCTAATCGCCACTGTGCATCCAAACCCATTCAATCCTACAACCGTGCTCACTCTGAAGCTTTCGGAGTCGAATGCGACTACGGTCTACGTGTATGATATCCTCGGCCGCGTGGTAGAGGTCTTGGCAGACGGATACCTTGACTCGGGGACGCACGAATTCCGATTCGATGCTTCCAATTTGCCTTCGGGCATCTACGTTTACAACGTCCTTTCCGGACAATCCCGCGCAGCGGGGACATTGAACTTGATACGCTGACTTCTCCCGAGAAGCACTTTTGATTTCTGTGCAGTCTGGGGCCCCGCTAGCCGTGTGGCGGGGGCCCAGCGACCCGGCAGTAGGTCAGACCGCAGGCTTCAGGTACGAACCGCCGGCCAGCTCTCGAACTTAGCGTTCCGATATCGAAGACTGGAAGCTAAAGTCGAAGTTCTCCAGGCGTCCGCAAAGCGGACACCCGGCCAAAAGCTCGTGTTCAGGATCCCGATGGACCGTTCGACTTTACCCTTGGTCAGCGGTGTTCGAGGGCGGCAGACCCGCGGGGCCACGGCAATGGAGGCCAAGAAGTCGGCGTACCGCGGGTTCCACCGTGTTGCGGCCGCCGGCCGGCTCTTGCGACACCCTCAGATTCTAATCCGCTCGATCTCGCTCTTCAGGACAGCGTTGTCGGTATGGTCGTAGAACTGGCGCGTGGTGTTGATCGAGGCGTGCCCAGCGATGGTTTGAGCCGTGGCCAGGTCACCGCCACTTCGGAGGTACAGCGTAATGCCGGTTGCCCTAAAACTGTGACAACAGATCCGGTCAGGCGCGATGTCCACATGCGCCGCCCTTCGCCGGATCATCCGAAAAACATGCGTCTGTTTCAGCGGCTCACCTGAAAGACTCCGGTCCGGCAGGGCCGCCCTAAACAGCGGCAAGTCCCGGTCGCCCGCAATCCCGGCCGCCTCGATGTATTCGGCCAGGTACTCGTCGAGCACATGGTGCGACGGGATCTCCAGGTAGTTGCCGTTCTTCTCGCGAAGGCAGAGCCCCCACGTCCGGCGAGTTCCCGATCCCGGTAGAAGGGCGTCATTTTGCGCCTAGCACGCCTGATCGCAGATGATCTTGCATCATCTGACTGCTTCTCTGAGCAGTTTGAACGGATGCTGATTCCCGCCATCCGCCAGGCGGTTGTCCTGACGGCCCTCGGCAACGACGCGGTCGTGCCACTCACGGAAGCAATGGAGGCTCTAGGTATCAGCCGAGACGTGTCCGAACGCCTTCGGAAGGAGAGAAGGCTCCGGCCGATAGTCACGCGTTCCGGTCGCAACACTAAACTGTATTCCACGGTCGGCCACATCCGCAATCTCATCCGAGGTCTTCAGGCAGCGCCAGCCCCGAGTAGGCGAGGGCGGGTACGCAGAGGGGAGACTCACCCGAGACCGGCGACTAGGGCCGAGAGAACCCCAGATCAACGATCTCCTGGATGAGGCGATCTCGCTCCTTTCTCGAGCAGAGCTGGCGGGTGAACTGAGCGTAGCCCTCGGTGGTCGTAACCGAAGCATGGCCAGCGAACGCCTGGACGTAGAAGGTCTCCCAACCAAGGATCAGTGAGTAGGAGACGTACATGTGGCGTAGCCCATGAAGCGGGACGGGATCTGACACGCCGGCTAGGTCTCTGTGGCGACGCCAGATTTTGCTGGCTCGGTTGGGGTTAAACGGCTGGCCGCCATCAATCGTCGACCTTGGCGCTCGGAATACGCGGCAGAGACCGTCCTTGCGCCTGCCGGAGATCTGCGGCCGCTCAAGAACCTCCAAAGCGAGAGGCTGGATCTCAACAAATCGGGCGCGTTTTCCCTTTGGCATGAAATCGAACCCGTCACGCTTCTGCGCCTTGGGTCGCACCTCGACCGTGCCGCGCTCTAACCGGATATCCTGCCACTGAAGGTGGACGAGTTCATCTAGGCGAAGCCCGGTTGCGATGGCGAAGTCAAACAGGTCGATGGTCCAGGAGACCTGCCCCGACCTCTTACGAAACGCAGGGAGCGCACTCGCGGCCTCCGCGATAGATTCTCGGACCCGACGATACTCGGCCGGGGAGAGAAACAGTCTTCGGCCAAGCCTGCCGGTGCCGTTGTGGCGAACCTGGGCCGCCAGTTCGTGCTGCTCCAACAAGGACTCCTGGCGAACCCAATTGAGAAACGCGTTTAGTTGGCGCGCATAGCTAGCTCGGCTGCTGGGCGACTGAAGTTGGGGCCTGCCGACAAAATCGTCGATGTCCTGCTGCCGCAATTCCCCGAGAAGCATACCTCGATCCACAAGGGAGCCGAGGAATAGGCTCATGACGCTGGCGTAGCTTCGCCGGGTACTCTCAGTAAGGCCTTCTCGGGCCAGGAAGTGGTCGATTGCCTTCGACACCGGCACACCGCTTGGCTGCCTCTTCGGGACGAATGTCCCCTGTAGGTAAGGCACAACAAACTCGCTTTGGAATCTGTCGTAGATATGCTTCGGATAGTGATATTGTCCGACCTGAACCCATTGGAAGCGCGTAGCGCCATCCGGGGCCTGCGACTTTGGACGCCTCTGCGTTCGGACGCCCAAGGGAAGACTGATTCCCTCGGAGCGGTACCGTGCGTACCAGGCACCCGAAGAGTTCTGAATCAGTGTTGGAGCTCGAAGATCGCGCGTGCCGCTCATCCCTTTCGTCGGTTCGGTTCACGTATCACTGATACGCTACTGATACGTTTTGGACTCCAAACCTACCGAAACAACCCGAAAGTGTGACCAACCGCAACCGGCTAAGACAAACAAAAACCGCCTCCAAATCGGCCCAAGGGCCATATTGAAGACGGTTTTCGCTAGTGATCCCGCCAGGGCTCGAACCTGGGACCCTCTGATTAAAAGTCAGATGCTCTGCCAGCTGAGCTACGGGATCTGGCATGTGGCCGTCGAAAGCGGCACAGAACCCCAATATTATCAAATGGCCGGGTTTTTCGCTTGGTCAGTTTGAGAGGATTGCTCAAAGAGGTACTGGTCGGGCGAATGCGGTGCCTCAAAGCCGGCCGGGCCCGGAGCTTGTCGCGTTACGCGGGGATGGTGCTGGGCCGGCACCGTCGGATACAGCCCGGGGACAAGGATGGCCCTTGAACCTGCAGACCACCGTTTCCGATGTTTGTATCCATGTCCCTGCGCTGGCTCCCATTCCTGCTTCTGCTAATCGTTGCCTGCTCCGACGCCCCCAATGCGGTCGGTCCGGATCTCGACCAGCCCACCGCCCCGACGTACCCCGGTGCCGAGGCTGCGGGACTGGATGGCGAACTCATTCACACCCTTGTTGCCCGGGCAGATTCGGGCGACTGGGGCGAAATCAGATCCATCCTGATCGAGCGCGGTGGGACCCTGGCGGTCGAGGAGTACTTCCGAGGGATTACAGCGGAGGAAACGCGTCCGGTTTACTCGGTGACCAAGAGTGTCACGTCAGCGCTGGTTGGAATTGCTCTGTTCGATGGCACGATTGCCTCCCTAGAGGATTCCCTGGGCTCGTACTTCACCGACTACGCCGTTCCTCCGGACGCGGCTGGTATCACGCTCGAAAACCTGCTTACCATGCGCGCGGGTTTCGAGTGGGATGAGTGGACGGTACCGTATGGCGGTGCCAGCAACAGCGCGACCGCCATCGGCAGATCAACCGATGCGTTCCAGTACATGTTTGACCTGCCCATCACCAGTCCACCGGGGACCAGATTCACCTACTCAAGCGGAGTGTCGATGCTTATCGGCGGCGTGCTGGAGCGCGCCACGGGAACGCGGACCAGCGACTTTGCCGGAAGCCACATGTTCGAACTCATGGGGATTCCCCAGCCCGAGTGGGACTCCAACACCGCCGGGGCCACGAACACAGGGTGGGGCCTGCACATGACTGCACGTCAGCTGATGGCGTTCGGTCGCCT
Organism: Rhodothermales bacterium; assembly: GCA_013003255.1. Taxonomy (GTDB): domain Bacteria; phylum Bacteroidota; class Rhodothermia; order Rhodothermales; family UBA10348; genus JABDJZ01. Next base: position 1,276 of record JABDJZ010000433.1, on the reverse strand, counting down.
GATGGAGAATCACGGCTTCTGGGAGGGACAGAATATCGTGCCCCGTGCCTGGATTGATCTCTCAACCGGTCAGCGAACCACGACTAGCAACGGGATGGCCTACGGATTCCACTGGTGGCGATTCCGCGACGGCGATCCCACGATTTCAGCGCTCGCCCAGAATGACGTCTTCTTCGCGTGGGGCTATGGGGGGCAGTTTGTCATCGTGGTGCCGCACAAGGACACCATCATTGTCACGACCGCCGGCAATTTCGAGGGCGAGACGCAGACGTTCGACATGCTGCGCCGGTCTGTTTTTCCAGCGCTGCGGTGAGTGAACCGTCTGACTCTGAGGTCGGCGCGGCGGCCGAAGCTCTAGCTCTCCGCCTGCGCTGCTTCCCAGCCCCCAAACTCTGCGGCAGGCGCCAGGGCCAGACTATCCCGCCGCCAGCGCTTCGATGACCCGCTGCAGACGCGCCCGAACTTCGGTGGCGACCCCGCCCAGAGTGTCATTCTTCACCGCTGCCATGGAGGCGACGGGATCAACGGCCGCGACTTCGACGCCGCCTTCCGCCTCCTGAATGATCACGTTGCAGGGTAGCATCAAGCCAATATGCCCTTCCGACTGAAGGGCCTTGTGCGCCAACGGCGGATTGCACGCCCCAAGGATGCGGTAGGGCCGAAAGTCTGCGTCCAGCTTGGTCTTCAGCGTAGCCTTGATGTCAATCTCGGTCAGGACGCCGAAGCCCTCGGCCTTCAGGGCCTCCCGGGTCTTCTGGTCGGCCTCGTCCATGGAGAGCGGAAGCGTGGTGGCGAAGTAGTAGCTCATCGTGCAGTTGTTATGACATGTAATACTATGATCCGCTCGATTGGTGGTTCCGGGTTTGAGTTGCGCCAACCCCAACCCACCGACGATCATCGGGAATGAGCGACCCCACACTCCCCAAGGCGCTACGCACCTGGGACGGCATCGCGCTGCTGATCGGCATTACCATCGGCAGCGGAATCTACTCCACGCCGTACCTCATCGCCGGGCACTTCCCAGACTTCGTCACCACCGCCATCGCGTGGGTGGGGGTCGGCGCCTTTGTGATGGTCTCGGGGCTGGTGTATGCCGAACTGGGTACTCGGCTTCCCGCCACCGGAGGCGAGTTCGTCTATATCGAGAAGGCCTACGGGCGATGGGCCGGGTTCATGTTCGGTTGGGCGCAGCTCTTCATCGTCCGAACAAGCCCGGCCGCCGGTCTGGCGATCATCGCCACAGACTATGTGGGCTTCTTCGTCCCCGTGTCCGGAG
>JABDJZ010000431.1 GCA_013003255.1 Rhodothermales bacterium | reverse complement strand
TTCCGGACCAGCCTGCAGAACGCCGTTCGCGGGTCAGGCGCCGGTACGGCCGTTGGAGGAGCCTCCAATGTGGCTGTCGCTGGTGCGCCCGGCGTCGGTGCCTCGGGGCTGGCCTACGTGCTGGAGCGCGGTGACTACGGTTGGGAATCTGTCCAGATTCTCGGCGACCAGACGGGTCTGATGGCCATCACGGGTGGCGAGGTTACCTGTGAGGACAACTCGGCTGCCGGATATGACTGCGAAGGCGTTGACCTCGTGGCGTTCCTGCCGGTTCACGAGGTGGGCGGCGGAGCCGGCACCGGTGTCAAGGTCAACGACATCTGGGGTTGGACCGATGAGACCACGGGCCGCGAATACGTCCTGCTGGGTCGCCCGGATGGGACTTCCTTCATTGACATCACCGATCCCTACAACCCGGCCTACCTGGGTAACCTTGCGATGACGGAAGGCTCCCGTGCCAATACGTGGCGGGACGTCAAGGTCTACATGGACCACGCGTATATCGTGGCGGATGGTGCCGGTGACCACGGCGTTCAGGTGTTCGACCTCACGCAGCTTCGCGATGTGACTGGAGCCCCGGTCGAGTTTGAGGAGACGGCGCACTACGACGGCATCGCCAGCGCTCACAACATCGTCATCAATGAGGAGACCGGCTTTGCCTACAGCGTGGGCAACAGCATGGGCGGCGAAGTCTGTGGCGGAGGCTACCACATCATCAACATTCAGGAGCCCGCAAACCCGACGTTTGCCGGCTGCTGGGGACACGAGGGCACGGGCCGTGCCGGGACGGGCTACTCCCACGACGCGCAGTGCGTGGTCTACCGCGGCCCGGATACGGACTACACAGGGCGTGAGATCTGCATTGGTGGCAATGAGACGGCCATCTCCATCGCGGATCTTACCGATAAGGCCGCCCCGGTCGGCATCTCATCGGCCAGCTACCCGAACGTAGCCTATACGCACCAGGGCTGGCTGAGTGAAGACCACCGCTTCTTGTATGTCAACGACGAGATTGACGAGATCCAGGGCGTTGAGCGCACTCGGACCCTGGTCTGGGATGTGACGGATCTGGATGAGCCTGTCCTGGTCAAGGAGCACATGGGCGAGAGCGCCTCAAGCGACCACAACCTGTACGTGCGGGACAACTTCATGTACCAGTCCAACTACGCCTCGGGTCTCCGGGTGCTGGACATCACCGATCCGGCGAACCCACGGGAAGTGGGGTACTTCGATACCACACCGGGCCTGAGCAACGGCCCCGGGTACTCGGGATCGTGGAGCAACTACCCGTACTTCAAGTCCGGGACGATTGCAGTCAGCTCCGTGGGCGAAGGCCTGTTCCTGCTGCGCAAGCGTCAGATCGACACATGATGTGACGGTTCGGGTTCGCCCGGACGCAGATCTGAAAAGCCCCCGGAGAGCGATCGCCTTCCGGGGGCTTTTTCTTTGCGGAACGCTACTCGGCGTCGAACTGGTCGAGCCCCGTCAGAAGTGTGGCGTAGAACCGCACGGCCTGAATCATCTGGTCCTCCGCGACCCGCTCATCTACCCCGTGCAGAAGAATGCCGTCCCGCGCGGTGTGGAGGTCAAAAGGGATGTATCGGTACAGGTGGTCTGTCAGGCCGGCGAAGTGTTTTGCATCGGTGCCTCCAGTCGCCATGTAGGGTGCAACGATGAGGCCCGAATCAGGGTGGGTGGACCGAATGGCACGGGCCAGAAACCGGAAGGCGCTGTTGTCTGTGGGAGCAGGCCCCACGGCCTCAGATCCGCTGAGCCGCTCGATGTCCATGCCGCTGCCATCGAGGACCCGGGCGATGTGAGCCGCGACATCCTCCACCGAGTCGCCGGGCAGCAGCCGGAAGTTCACGACAGCCTGGGCCCGATCCGGTAATACGTTGGGCTTCGTACCGGCGGACAGCATGGTAAACGCCGTGCTGGTGCGAATGGTGGCATTCGTCGTCGGTCTCGAGGCAAGGACCCTCAAGAGGAGGGGGTCTGTGAGCCAACGGTTGGCAAAGAGCGCCCGGAGGTGTACGGGCATGGCGTGGGTAACAGACTGGAACAGCGCCGCTGTGGCCCCGTCCAGTCGGGCCGGGAAAGGCGCTGCGTGAAGCCTGGAGAGTCCCTCGGCCAGCATGGTGATGGCCATCTCTTTGGGCGGTACGGATGAATGGCCGCCATCTCCGTATGCCGTCAGGCGAAAGCTGGCCGAACCCTTTTCAGCAATGCCCACAACGGCTACGGGACGATCTACGCCGGGAATGGCCCCGTAGGTGGCGAAGCCGCCTTCGTCAAGGACAAATGCCGGACGAATCCCACGTGCCCTCAGGACGGCGGCAATCTCTCCAGCTCCCGCGACACCTCCGATCTCCTCGTCATGTCCGAAGGCCAGGTAGACCGTGCGGGAGGGCTGAAAACCGGTCTCGAGCAGGCCGGTTACCGCGTCGAGGATGGCAACGAGCGATCCTTTGTCGTCCAGTGCCCCACGGCCCCAGATGAAACCATCGGCCCTCAATCCGGAGAATGGCGGGGCAGTCCAGGAGTCGGACGTATCGGCCGGGACCACGTCCTGGTGTGCCATCAGGATCACCGGGGAGCGCTGAGGATCCCGACCCTCCCAGCGGTAGAGCAGGCTGTGGTGCCCAATGCGTTCGAGAGATAACCGGGCGTGGACCGTCGGCCAGAGCGATGCCATTTGCTCGTGAAGCTCCGCGAACGCCAGCGAGTCAGTCTCCAGGCCCTCTATGGAGACGGTCGGGACACGGATCAAGGCTGCCAATCGCTCACCGCTGTCTGAGACACCATCAGACAGGGAAACCGCGAGGGGATCTGTTTGCGGCGGCGGTCCGACCCGAAGAGTTCGGACCAGGATGACGGCCATGAGCAGGCCAAGAACTGCC
>JABDJZ010000429.1 GCA_013003255.1 Rhodothermales bacterium | reverse complement strand
GTAATTGGCCTCGAACACGCTGCCGGAGGTGCGGCGACTGTTGGTCGAGACATCGAAGGTGTTTCTGACGAAGCTGTTGCCGACAAACCGGTTGTCTGAGGCATCCGCCATCACGCGGACCGCCCAGCCGTTGCGCTCGAAGCGGTTTCCCTCGAAATCCAGGCGATCGGTGCTCTCCACGTGCAGCGCAATCGAGTTTCCGGCGAACGTATTCCCCGAGACGGAGCCACCCTTGATCTCCTTGAGCAGAAGGCCGAAGGAAGACGAGCCCCAGGACTCCGAGAACAGGTTGCCGCGCATCTCGACGTCATCGGCGTACATCACCGCGACTCCGGCGCCATTGCGCTCGAAGGTGTTGTCGTGGTACGCACAGCGGTCCGAGAACATGAAGTGCAGTCCGTAGCGCAGATTGTCGGACGACGTATTTCCGCTGACCCGGCTGTCCTCGGTGAACTCCAGGTAGATCCCGTCGCGGTGTCCGGAAACCTCATTCCGGTGAACATCCAGGTTGCGCGAGTACCACGAGTGGATGGCGTTGCCGCCGTTCGATTCCCGATCCGGGGTCGTCCCAATCGTGTTGTCCACCACCTCACAGCCATCGACTCGGGCCAGGTACACGCCGAAGAATGTCTCCTCGAAGCGGTTGCCGGCCACCCGGCACCCGCGCGAGTCGGTGAACTTCAGCGCCGCGCGGTCATCCATGAACGTGATGCCGGTGTTGCGGAAGACAAAACCCTCGATGGTCACGGAGTCGGCGAGCACTTCGATCATCCCCCGAGCACCTTCACCATCCAGCACGGGCCAGTTCTGGCCAATCAGGGTGATGGGCTTGGTGATTATGAGCACTTCGCCGGCGTAGGTACCAGCGGGAATCGTCAACGTGGCACCGGGCTCCGCCGCTTCGATGCGGGCCGCGAGACGCTGGGCCGGGAGAGGCTCCGCGGTGAGGTCCTGGGTCTGAAGGCGCTGGACGGAGGACCGCTCTTGGCCCATCACCGGCGCCGTGACCATCAACAGGATTATGAGCGCGATCAGGCGCATCTCAGTGGCGGTGGGTTCCGGCATCGGTGAGAGCGAAACCTTCGACCTCCTGCCAGGCAAGAACTTCTCCGGAGACCTGACGAGCATGCTGCCGGGCGGCATCGCTGGTCGAGAACGCCAGTAGCCCCCCTCCCATCGGACTCCGAATCTGGTCGGAGCGAACGAATTGAGCCTCACCTGCCTCGATGAGCGCGCCGGGATAGGAGGCATCGCTGACCCAGACTGAATGCACATCTTCCGCCGCGACGGTCCCGGCTGCCAGGAAGCTGCTCATGCACTCGATGGAATCGAACTTGTACGCTTTGCCTGTCGTGGTTACCACCTGGGACGCGAACCGCGCATCCGAGATGGTCATCCGGCAGTAAGCATCCTGATCCTCGCCATACACGAACGGCTGGGGCTCGGGGGTGCAGCCAGCAAACCCAACCACCAGCACGGCTGCGGCCGCGATTGAGAGGCCCTTGGGACCGGCGGACTTGCGGGACCGCCACGTGGTGAAGGCCGTCAGGAAGCCGGCTCCCAAGGAAACAAAGGCCGCCCAGCCGCCGAGGGCCGGCCAGGAGTGGGCCGTAAAGTTGAGCAGCTTCTTGCTACCGATGATGGGCGGCTGGTAAGTCATTCCGGGGACTTTGATGGCCGCGTGCTCGGTGTCCAGGTTGTGGCCGTAGTCATACGCCCACAACCAGAAGTCCACCAGGCCCGCGATGGCCACAATGAAGAACACCACGCACCAGGCGTAGAGGAGCGCAGGCTTGCCGGAGAGCGCCGCCAGTAGTCCGAAAGCCATCAGGAATGCCACAATCCAGGGCATCACTTTCAGCTCGGGAATCGCATCGGGCTGGATCTCCTTCATCCCGATGTAGTGATTCAAATTGTTGATATTGCGCAGGTCGTGCTGCTTCTGACCCTGGACATCGGTAAGCATGATCTTCAGCCCGAGTCCTTCGGGATACTGAGGTGCCTCCAGCGTGATGTTCCAGAGCGGGGCCACGTACATCAGCACCAGAAGCAGACTTGCCAGTGCGAGTGTGATGCGTGATTGCTTGGTCATTTCGATGATCGTCAGGTGACGAAGGCCCTTGCTGGGCCCGGCCTTGGGGGGATTCGGGAGGCCGGCCGGGCCCAGGACCTTCGGGGCGGGAAAACCCGCCCCGTGGGGGGACTAGCGTCCTGCGTTATGGGTCAGGGCCACGTTCGAGCCGCGCGGAGAGACCAGGATGTATCCCTGCATCTCCTGGTGGAGTGCCGAGCAGAAGTCGGTGCAGTAGAAGGGATAGACGCCCTCACGCTGCGGCTCCCAGGTCAGGGTCTTGGTGTCGCCAGGCATGACCAGCAGCTCGGAGTTGTTGGCTCCGGTTACGGCGAATCCGTGGGGGACATCCCAGTCCTGCTCCAGGTTGGTGATGTGGAAGTAGACCTTGTCGCCTACACGCACGCCCTCAATGTTATCCGGGGCAAAGTGACTCCGGATTGAGCTCATGTAGACGTGAACATCATTCCCTTCGCGCTCGACCCGGGCCTCAGCCTCGGACTGAACCGCGTAGGGGTGCGTGTTCTCGGTCAGCTGATACATCTGGACCTGGTTCTCGGTCACGAGTTCAGCCGCGATGCCCTGTGCGTAGTGCGGCTCGCCCATTGTCGGGAAGTCCAGGAGCATCTCCATCTTTTCGCCAGAGATGTCAATCAGCTGGGCTGAGTGGGCCAGCTCCGGACCCGTCGGGAGGTAGCGGTCCTTGGTCATCTTGTTCATGGCCACGAGGTACTGGCCCCAAGGCTGACGACTGTCGCCACCCGGTATCATCAAGTGACCGACTGAGTAGTAGACCGGGATGCGGTCCACGACCTGCCAGGTGCCGATTTCCCACTTGACGATTTCGGAGGACAGGAACGCCGTGGTGTAGGCAAAGCCCTTGCCGTCAAACTCGGTGTGGAGCGGGCCGAGGCCTGCGTTCTCCACCTCACCGGCCATCACGGCCTCGTACTGCAGTACCGGGATACCGTCGACTTCGCC
>JABDJZ010000427.1 GCA_013003255.1 Rhodothermales bacterium | reverse complement strand
CGTAGGTCATCATCACGTAGGCAATCACTTTGGCCAGAAGCAGAGGCATGGGCAACCTTTGTTGTCTACGGGTTCAATCTATACCGTCGTTGTCGGGTGGGCAATCGGCGAACTATACTCGGAGCGTACTTAACGAACGCACAACAGCATGGCAGACGCTACGCATTATCGGTGGGATGACATCCCGCTGGAGCCGGTAGGAAAGACATTGGACCGGAAGCTCATCACCGGTGACGGCGTGATGGTTGCGCAGGTCTTCCTGAAAAAGGGGGCGGTCGTGCCCATGCACAGCCACCACAATGAGCAGGTTACCTACATCCTGGAGGGGGCGCTCCGGTTTACCATCGGCGGGGCCAACCCTCGGACCGTGGATGTTCACGCGGGTGAGGTACTTCATCTGCCCGGGCACGTGCCCCATGAAGCGGTGGCGCTGGAAGACACGCTGGACCTCGACATCTTTACGCCGCCCCGCCAGGACTGGATCGACAAGACCGATGCCTACCTGAGGAGGGACGGCTAGGGGAATGCGGCATCTGGCGATTCGGCAATCAGACGATCCAGCACGTCCCTGAACCGTCTGGAATCGTAGTCGGCCATTCCTGCTTCGTGGACTGCGATGCGGCCGCTGCGATCCACGACCACCGTGGTCGGGATGAGTCCCGTGGTCAAGGTCGACGGGATGGAGGACGCGGGACGGACCGGAGCCATGCCGTCTCCCTGGCGGGCCAGATATGCTTGCGCGGTCTCGAACTCGTCATCAAGGGAGACCAGCAGGAAGTCCACGCGGTCACCGTAGTCCCTTTCCAGACGGGCGATGGCCGGCATTTCGGCCAGACAGGGTGCGCACCAGGTGGCCCAGAAGTTGATGAAGCGAACCTCTCCATGACCCTCGGCCACGGAGTGGGGCGTTCCCGTTCCATCGGTAACGAGGAAGTTGAGGTCAGCCGGCACCCGTTCTCCGGCAGGTACCAGATCCGGGTTGAATAACCCCGTTACCAGCAGCACGCGCTGGAGCCCTGCCTGTACGTGAACGGCCATCCCGGTTATGTGCAGGAGGCCCAGAATCAGCAGCCCGGCCACCCATCCGTTTTTCCACCAGGGTTGGGACGGGGGCTCTCTTCTTTGGATGTCACTCATAGGCCTCTCTGTAGCCCACCGAGGTCGGTTGTTACGCGCCTGCAACCCGATACGGCTTCGTTCGTCGACAGGACCATGAACGCACCCAGCGACGCCATTGAAAAGGCGATGGCGGAGATCGAGGCCGCCGCCCGCCTTACGCGACAGGGGAAGCCGTCAGAAGCGAAGGAGCGCCCAGGCAAACGCCGGTGGCTGCGAAATCTCCTGATTGGCGCAGTTGCCCTGCTGCTCCCTTTTTGGGTGCTGATTCTTGGCTCCACCGTTGCGGCCGAGCAGCTGGACCTGGGCCCCTGGACCTCACTCGTAGTGGCCATGCTGGCCACATCCCTGCTGGTGACGCTCTATGCCGGCTGGTTTGCGCGCCGCATCGGCGTTTCGGGCGGATGGTGGATCCCGAGAATCGGTTTTGCCGTGGTACTGGCCTTCAGCGTCTACGGCCTCGTGTTCATTTCGCCCAGTCAGCTAAAGAGGCCCGAACTCCAGGAAACCTATACGGCACTTCACCCGGTGCTTCGCCTGTCTCTGGCCACCCTCATTCTGGTGGATTCTGGCGTGATGGTCACGGACGGCGCGCGCGTCCCGGAGGACTATGCGGCGATGGGATTGCCGGTCAACCAGCGATCGCTTCATTACCCGCAAGATAGCGGATTTGTGCACGCGGTGGATCTGCGAACCAGGGGGCGTCCGGAGTGGCTGACGGCACTGACCACGCTATATCTGCGCTCGGTGGGCCTGTCCGTGCTCAGACACACGGGGACCGCGGATCACCTCCACGTCTATCTGCCCGCCGGATGATCCGGCCGGCCGCGGAGAATCAGGCCGCGTAGTCGGAGCTGAGTCCGGCCCGTGACAGCATCAGGTCCCGCTCCTCGACCAGCACGGGCTGGATGCGGGAGAACTCGGAGCTGATGGTCCGTACGAATGGCTCGAGCGTCGCTCGGGTGGCGTCTCCGCCGGCAGAAACTTCGAGTGCCTTGCAAAGGGCTGCCAGGCGCATCAGGCCGATGAACTGACAGCTGGATTTGAGGGTTCGAGCGGTGCGCTGAACGCCCTTCAGGTCGTCCTTTCCAAGCAGATCCTCCAGATTGCCCAGGAGGCTCGGGCCGGTCCGGATGAAGCTGGTCAGGAGTTCGGCCATGAAGGCGGGCTCGTCGCCGTGGGCGGACTGCATGAGCTTTCGCAGCGACGACCGGATCTCGCCCTCGCTGGGCCCGTCCGTCTTGCCCGACTGCCCGGTCTGACTGCGAACCGAGTTGAGTTCGTTGACCAGGGCCTCAAGATTGATTGGCTTGGTCAGGCATGCATTCATGCCGGCGTCCAGACATCGATCCCGCTCCGAGTTGGCCGTCGACGCGGTCATGCCGATGAGGCGCGGACGCTGGTTCGGGTCCGGGAACCGCTTGATGATGGCTTCGGCCGTTTCCGGACCGCTCAGGTTGGGCATGCGAACGTCGAGGATGACGCCGTCATAATGGGTATGCCGCAGGGTCTCGAGCGCCGCACTACCATCGCCAACCACATCGGCGTGGTGGCCAAGGCGCTCCAGGATGCGCATCATCACCTTCTGGTTTACCGGATCATCCTCGGCCACCAGGAGGCTGAGCGGGTCGGTGGACTGCGCAATGCGGCCGTCCAGGTTTGCGGAGAGGTCACCGTCTTCCTCCTCGCCATCGACTCCCCGAAGGAGCGCGAGAATGAGTCGGTCCCGCTTCAGCGGCTTCTGCAGGAATACCGAACGGTACGGACGGTCAAATACGGGGGATGCCGTCAGCGACCGGATGAGGACCAGTGGGGTGGGGTTGTCGGAATCAAAGGCGCGAACGCGGCGCGCGAACACCACCGAATCCTGTCCAAAGTGTGAGAGGCCTACCACTGCGGCATCGAAGGCATCGGGATCCCTGAGCAGCCCGAGCGCCTCTTCGACGGACGAAGTGGATGTCGTTCTGACGTCCACACCTTCCAGCAGTCGGGTGGTCAGGTTGCGGGAGGTGTCATTGTCATCGACAACGAGCACGCGGAGGTCCCGGAGACGATCGAGATATTTGTCGACGGATGACTCAAGCCGGTTGCTTGAGATGTCGGCCTCGATGGTGAAATGGAACGTGGATCCGTGCCCAGGGGTGGACTCGACGGACATGGTTCCACCCATGTACTCCGTCAGCAGCTTGCTGATGGCCAGGCCAAGTCCGGTGCCGCCGAATTTCCGCGTCACCGACGCATCGGTCTGGTAGAAAGGCTGGAACAGTTCGGCCTGCTTTTCGGCCGAAATGCCGATTCCGGTGTCCGTAACCGCAAAGTGGAACTGGTGCTTGGCACCCTCCAGCTGCTTGGCCTGGACGGTGACCTCAATCTCGCCTTCCTCGGTAAACTTGACCGCATTGGTCAGCAGGTTGACCAGGATCTGGCGGAGCCGCGTGTCATCGGAAATCAGCGTTTCCGGGACGCCGGGCTCAATGTGGTAGAGCACCTCGATCTTCTTCTCGGCAGCGCGAAGGGCCACGAGATCCAGGGCGTCCTCGACGACTGCCCGAAGTCCGAACTCCCTGCTTTCCAGCGTCAGGCTGTCGGCCTCGATTTTGGAGAAGTCCAGGACATTGTTAGCGATGGAGAGCAGACTCTCACTGGAGATGCGAATGGTATCCACGAAGTCCCGCTGCTCGGCATCCAGCTGTGTGTCCTGGAGCAGACTGGTCATGCCGACGATGGCATTGATGGGCGTGCGGAGTTCGTGACTCATGTGGGCCACGAAGACATCGTCCTGCCCGCCGCCGGCCTCGGTGGCAGCGGCTTTCTGCACCGGTGCAGCCTCCTCGACGACCGGCTCCGGCATGTTGGCCAGGCCCGAGATCTCGCCCGTAAGGACAAAGCCTTCGATGTAGATGATCTTGCCCTTGTCGTCCCGCATGGCACGGGCCGTTTCCGTGATGGTCAGGGTGCTGCCGTCCAGGCGCTTCCAATCTGAGGCGTGGTTCTTGACCTCACCCACGGCGCGGATGGCCTGGTTGAACGCGTTTCTGGACCCGGAATCCGGGAAGGCGCGTCGGGCGAAGGAGCCACGGAAATCGCTGAGCGTTTCGAAGCCCAGTGCCTCAGCCAGTGCAGCGTTCGCGCTTATCAGACGGCCGTCCAGGGACACGCGGTACCAGCCTACGCCGGCTTCCTGCAGGACGTCCCGGTAGGCATTCAATCCCTGTTCGGAGGCCGCAAGACGGGCGCGAGCCGCTTCGGCCTCGAACTCTACATCACGCAGTTCCTCGACGAACTGACTTGACGCGCGCCAGACCAGAAAGGTGGCCAGGGCGGTGGCCCCGGTCGGGAGCAGGATGGCCATGTGGCCAAGAGCCCCGAGTTCAAGCGCGGCCAGAAATACGAAATAGACCGCGACGAAGCCCACCGTGACGGCTATCAGCAGGATGAAGCTGATCCGCAGCGTAGACGCCGTATCAGAGTCCGTTCCTCGACGCGGTGTCGAGGCGGCTTCATTGCTGCCAGGTTGTACTTCCAGGATTTCCATGGTGGCGGTTCGGGGCTTCCGTGCACCATCACTATCGGCCCGGTTCTCAATCTCTTTAGGCCGGGGGGCTTCGTTTTTCCCCGTTCAGAGCGTAATCGAGAGGCCGTCCCTGGCCACAAGGAGTTCCATCTCTTCCTGCAGTCGGGATTGCCACGATGCGGCGCGCTCTGCCAGCACGGCATCCGTGGTGGCCGGGTCGTGATGAAAGAGCGCCAGACGGGAAACGCCGGCGGTCTCGGCCAGACGTACCACCTGCCGAATGGTGCTGTGCCCCCAGCCGGCCTTGTCCGGAAGATCGTCCACGATGTACTGCGCATCGTGAATGAGGAGGTGAGCGCCCTGCACGAAGGCGCCGAATTCCTCGAACCGGGTCGGGCCCGCTTCCGGCGGCACGAGTTCGTTGTCGGTCAGGTAGACAAGCACGTCGTCCCCGAACTCCAATCGGTACCCGATGCCGTCGCCGGGATGATTCGTCGCGATGGTTGTCCCGCCAACTCCCGTACCTCGCAACGCCTCCGCGAGATCGGCGGATGGGTGGATGTCGCACTGGAGAAAGTCGGCAGCCACCGGAAACCGAACGCCATCCACCTGACCGACGAGCATGTCAATCCATTCGGGGTGGTCCGGGGCGACAATGGTCAGGTCCCGACCCGCCTGGTATAGCGGTGTAAAGAAGGGGAAGCCCTGGATGTGATCCCAGTGGGGGTGACTCAGCAGCAGGATAATGGGCCGCCGGTCATGAGCGAGGGCCTCTCCGGCCAGGCGAATCCCCGTTCCGGCGTCGAGGAGGATAACATGGTCCGGCAGACTGATCTGCACGCAGGCCGTGTTGCCGCCCGTCTCGGCGTACTCCGGACCCGAAGTGGGGATGGATCCCCGGGTCCCCCAGAAAGTCACTTCAGGAGCCATAACCGAAGGTAACTAGACGTACCTACAGAACACATTGCCCGGTCACGTCTTTAATGGAAAGGCATCATGCACACGGTGGATCACACGCTCGACCTGCTTCGGACTCACGGCCCCACGACGCCGGGAGCCGCGCTGCATGCGACCCGATTTTTCGTGGCGGGCTCTGGTGTGATCACGTTGGCCTTTGAAGGCATGACTGAAGGCTTGCTGGGCCTGAAGAAGCGGATTGCCGATGGCCTCCGCGCGGAGCATCCGGGAAGTACCTGGCCCAAGGTCACCCTGGCGGCTCTTGAGGGCGCTGCGCCACTCTCCCGCGACGAAATCGCGGCACTTTGGGCGGCCACCTCCTACGCTGATTCCATTCTGGCGGCCTCACCGCCGGTTGTCGAGATCCGTGATTTGACCGCCGTTGAGGCGCTTACGCGCTCACTGGAGTTGACCGGGCGTAAGGTCCAGTTAACCCTGGGTGATCGCCTGGAGCGCACGATTCCCTCCGATCACAGGCGCTACGTGGATGGCATTCTCGAGCAGTGGCGCGCGAGTCCATCGGAGGGGTATGTGGCCATGCTTCGCAAGGTGGGCCATGGCCGGGAGCACTATCACCGCCCGTGCCGGATGCGAACGCTGGTATCCTACCAGGAGGTGGGATTCTCCGCGGTCGACGCGCTTCGGGACCGGCTGGACCGGGTTATGCCGGGTCGGTACCACTGGTTTGATCCCTCGGCGCGCCACATCACCATTAGAACGCTCGAGCCGGTGGAGTCGGGTTCAGAATTGGAAGCAGTCGAGTTCCTCTCCGAGCACCACCTCGATCCCTGATCTGTCCATCCGGTTGATGTCTTCCGGCGTCAGGCCGACCGGCAGGTGCACAAGAACCACGCGCTCACAACCCGCCTTCCTGGTGACGTCGATAGCCTGCTG
>JABDJZ010000421.1 GCA_013003255.1 Rhodothermales bacterium | reverse complement strand
CCTGTGGGCAGATCCCCAAAGTCCAGGCCGACCTGGCTCTCGTAGGCCCCCATGTCTACCGCGCCGCTGTTGTACGGCCGGGTGTTTCCGACGATGTCGGCTGAGGGTGCTCCGGTGCTTGTACCGTTATTGATGGCACGCGAGCCTGCACGAAGCGTGAAGTCCTCCAGCGTCGCGTTCGTGAACAGTGGGTCGGCGGAGAAGATGTTGCCGCCGGTGCAGGTCACAACGACCGTAGCGGTCGGACAGCCCGAATCATCCAGGAGCGAATTGTCGAGATCGACCGCGGCCGCCGTCCCGTTGTTGATGCTATTGCCAGCACCACTCGCCGTGTTGCCAAAGAAGATCTGGTTGTCTATGTCGAGCGTTCCAAGGGCAAAGATGATTGCACCACCATCAACCGCCGAGTTGTCCTCGAAGGTGTTGTTCATCGCGGTGACGGCCCAGTTGGCCAGAAGCGAAGAAATCGCACCACCATCACCGACGGCGTCGTTGCCGCTGAAGATGGTGTTCTCAATGGTCAGCGTTGAAGCCGCCGTTGGATTTCCAAGGAACAGCGCCCCTCCGTCATTGGAGGCGTCATTCCGGTAGAAGCGGGAATTGGTGATGCTGATATCGATGCCGCCGGTAGCGCCGCTGACGTGCATCGCACCACCATCGGTCGCGCTGTTCTGGAATGCAGTGCCCAAGTTGAGCGTCAAATCGCCATCATCCACCAGGACGGCACCTCCAGTGCTTCCTCCCGAGCCCTTCTTGATGGTGACTCCGTCGACCTCGGCAGCATCCGTGGGAGTGACGCCGCACCCGGTGGCGCAGGTGACAACCGTCTTGGCGAATGCGGTAGTCGAGGTCGCGAGGTCACCGGTCAGGACAACCTGATTCGCATCGACATCGCGATCTGCAAAGGACGTTTCACTGCCATTGAATCCACCGTAGATCGCCACGTTGTCGATTATGGCGAACGTGCAGTCGGTGGCGTCTGTGGTACAGGCAGCAGGAAGTGTTCCGACATCTGCCACATCGGGAGCATACGTTCCGGAAGCCACCCATATCTGAACTGGGTCTCCCGGCGTAGGCGGAGCAGCATCCACCGCCAACAATGCGTCTTGCAAATTCGTGTACGCCAGCGCCCACGTGGTCCCATCGGGGGTGGCTGCGGTGGACGTCGCATCGACGTAGACCGTGACGACGGTCGCATCGGCCCAGATCTGCCCGGTGGCCTGCTGTGGCAGCGCAACCAGCGCAAGAAGAAGTGTGATGACTCCAGCGAATGCGGAGTTCAGAGGAAGCTTGGTATCGGTCCCAGACATGACGGCCTCGGGTGGGTTTGGAATGTCGATCCGGCGGATGCCGGCTATGGACACTCACTCCTGAGGTCGGGCGCCGCTGTCAGGCGGGCCTTCAAAATGGGACTTCGGGCGCTGCGGGGGTGTACATCGGGGAGGTGCACGTTGGAAGCATGCACGGCAGCGGTTCGACGGAATCGAACTACCTCCTCCGCATTTCAAGTACGGGGAGATTTGTCCGATTTGCGCGCAGCGCGTCGTGTTTGTGTTGGAAGAGCGCTCTCACACCCGCCAAAACGGGCCGAGAACGCCTCTCGAACACATTTCGGACATTCTACCGAAGGAGGGTCAAAGTCTTGGCAATCGAGCCCTCGGGGGTATCCAGGCGGTAGATGTAGGTCCCGCTGGCGAGCCCTGAGGCATCAAATCGCACCCGGTGCGTCCCTCCCTGCACCCGGTCATTGACCAGGACGGCGATCTCGCGACCAAGCAGATCATGAACGCTGACGCGCACCTGGCCGGCACTTTGGAGATCGAAGGCGATGGTGGTTTCCGGATTGAACGGATTGGGGTAGTTCTGGTGCAGATTCACTCCGGATGGGAGTTCGGAGTCCACTTCATTCGCAGTTGAGGTCGCCTGGCCTTCCCAGATGCTGAAATGGGCGGCGTCCTTGCCTCCGGCGCTGGTGAAGAACCCCCCGAGGTAGAGTCGGCCGTCGGGACCATATGCCATGCCTCGTACGGAGGCGTTCGTCCCACTGCCGAGCGACTCCCAGCGACGGTCCTCGGGAATCCATCGGGCGATGTGGGGCGCTTCATCACCGCCGGCACGCGAGAAGACGCCACCAACCAGCACGCTGCCATCCGGAGCGGCCTCGAGAGATCTGACCGCGCTGTCCAAGCCAAGACCCAACGGATGCCACATCTCCTCCGCCGGGCTCCACCGAGCCACGTAGTCCGCGACCACGGTTCCGGCACGCGTAAAGATGCCACCGGCGTACAGATCCCCGCCACGCGATATGGCCAGGGCCCTGACGATGCTGTTCTTGCCGAGTCCGAGAGGTTTCCAAGCGCCCTCCACGGGATCCCACTGGGCGACTCCGGCCGCGGCCCGATTGTCGGCCAGCGTGAAAGAGCCTCCGGCGTAGACAGTACCATCCTCGGCAACCGCCACGGCGTCGACCCCGGAGTTCATTCCGCTCCCAAGCGCGCTCCAGGAGGCTGCCTGAGGGTCCCAGACGGCGATTCCACCCGCGTTTGCGCCTCCAGCCTGGGAGAAGTAGCCTCCCACATAGACCTTACCGTCGGGCCCTATGGTGACATCCTCGACGGCACCGTTGAGTCCCGATCCGAGGGGTGACCACGCGGTACCATCCCAATACGCCGCATAAAGTGTCTCCGTAGACCCCGATGCGGTGAAGTATCCTCCCGCATAGAGTCCACCATCGCCGTCAAGGGCAACTGTCTTGACCAGATTGTTCAAGCCCTCAGCGAGTGGCTCCCACTGGCCATCTGCCCATCGGGCGATCGAGCTTGCGGACGTGTCACCAGCCCGGGTGAAAACACCGGATGAATAGACGCTGCCGCCAGGACCGGCCACCACGTCGAAAATGGCGCCATCCAGTCCTTGACCACCAACGGGTGCTTCGAGCGCCTGCCACTCCCCCGTCGAGGGGGACCAGAGCACCAGCCCATCGGCCGGCTCATTGTCCAGCCGGGTAAAGGCTCCGCCTGCCAGGATGCGGCCATCCGAAAGCGTGATGGCGGCCTCGACCCGCGAATTGTGCTGCGCTACGGGCTCCCATCCGTTTGCGGAGAGAACAGCCGCGCCGCGCGCCTCCAACTCTCCGACCTTGGTAAAGGAGCCAACCGCCAGGAGCGTACCATCACCCAGTTCCACGATCTCATCGATGGCGCCGTTGAGTCCGGGTGCGGTTTCGAGCCAGGCCGTGGTGGTTTCGTCCCACTCCAGGAGGTATTCCTGAGGCAGCGGCCCAGACGAGAACCGCCCGCCCAGAAGAAGTGCGCCGCCGGAGACCTGACGAATGGCCTGAACCGGCCCGGGAGCACCCGATCCCATGGATTCCCAGTTGCTGCCCGCCGTCAACCGGGCCACGTGGTTCATCCCGTCGATGGTCCCGCCCGCGATGATACTGCCGTCAGCGAGGACGGCCAGGCTGTTGATGCGGCCCGCAAGACCACCCCCAAGGCTCTGCCACTTGCGGAGAACGGGGTCATAGGCAGCCACGCCCGGGGTATCTGTGCCGTCCACACGGCTAAAGGCCCCTCCCGCCACGATGCGACCGTCTGGCAATGCGAGAAGCGCATCAATACCCTGATTCGGCGCGCCTACCGGCACCTCCCAGCTCTCAAGGAGCGGATCCCAGATGCT
>JABDJZ010000397.1 GCA_013003255.1 Rhodothermales bacterium | reverse complement strand
GCCGGACACCGGCTGCATTACGCGTCGGCCTAGAATGTCATACACGTCGATGTCTACAAAGGCTCCGCCGGGCATCACAAGATCCAGTGTGGCTTCGGAAGTCGTGGGATTGGGATACGGGGTGCCGAGGCTCAGCCCGGTCGGGAGCGCTGCCGGTTCGGCATCCAACTGAACCGCCAATCCGAAGTAGTCCAGAATCCGTGACAGCAGAGCGTTTCGGGTGCTTGACCCGTTGGCATCAAGATCCGCCAACGTATAGGTCATGACCACGCTTCGGCCGCCCCCTGAATTCTGATTCTGAATGCCAACTGCCCCATAGTTCTCCTGAACAAAGGTCACCTGCCCCGACCCGGCGCTCTCGATTCGGTCCACCGAGGTCGTCGCCGTTTGGCGTGACGATGTGTACAGAAGGCCGTCGGCCAGCGAGCCCGTCTGGCCGACCAGTGACGTCACCGGACGGGATTCTGATGAGCCGTCGGTGACAATGTTCACTCCGAAGAGATCAAGCAGCGCGTTGTTCGCCGTCTGGTCAAATCCAATCACGTCACCCCCCTCGAGATAGACGCGGCCACCGGCTGCGAGGTAGTCCCGAATGACGCGCGCTGAAGTGTCCTTCAGGGGCGTAGGCTGATTCTGTGGGTCGAACGGCCCGAAAGAAAGAAACACCGCATCGAAGCCCTCCAGGGATGGGTGAATGTCCGCCGTTCTGGAGTAGTGAGCCTCCACGCCGGCCTCCTGAAGTTCGTCGAAGATGAAGCGCCCAGAGCGGCTCGTCGGATTGCCGATGCCCTCCCAAACGTAGATGCCGGAGTTGACCGACACGTAGTCCGTCAGCGTAGTTGATTCGGTTCGTTCTCCATTGGAGGCAGTCAGGGTGACCGAGTAGAGACCAGGCTGGTCATAGGTGTGGCTTGCCAGCGAGGAAGTCGCATCGACCTGGCCATCAGTCTCGAAGTCCCACGCCCAGGAGGTGGCGCTGCCTTCACCAAAGGTGGACAGGTCGAAGAAGCTGACGCTCAGCGGGCCTGGACCTGCGCGGCCCGCCGCCGCGGCTGCGGCACGAAAGATGAAGCCGGACCGAACGAATGTTTCCAACATGAGGCCGGCGTTCTCGCCCCCGAACAGCAGGGAGTCTGCCTTCAGCACCGCGCGGGCCGCATCCTCGGTGTCGTTGCCGGGGGCGGTCATGGAAAGTCCCTCAAGGAACAGCACGTCTGACTTCTCGCGTCCGATCTGATCCAGGATTCTGATCATGGCTGTGGACCAGATCTGACCGTCGGTATGGATGGATCCGGTCAGGCTGAATGGAAAGCGCCCGGCATAGTCCGTGGACCGTCCCTGAAAGAAGGGGCGTCCACCCCAGCGGCCAAAGTTTTCGCGCTCAGGGTCGGATTCGGTCCAGCTGGACTTGCTGCGCGTGTAGGACGCGGCCCAGTAGTCTGCACTTCCCTCGCCGAGCCCGGCCTCGCGGGACAGGCCGCGATTGGTGATCCAGTCGTGGATGGCGTGGCCCAGCTCATGCAGGACGACCTCCGGATCCTCAGCCATGTCCGCACCGCCCTCGCCAAACCGGAGTTGCCCGGTGAACAGGTACTGTGCATTGACCGCTCCCTCCAGTCCATGCGGGTCAACCTGAACGCCTCCGGCATACTGGAGGGGCTGTACGTTGAAGCCAAGCTCGTCATTCAGGTACCGCATCGACTGGTCGATGTGGTGGTAGACGGTCGCCGCCTCAAAGGCCGGCTGACTCCGGGTGAAGTCGAAATCCGGCGAGCTCTGAGCAAAGGTCCCCAGGAAAGGTGGGTCGAAATCGGTGATGACCACGTTGGGTCCGGTCAATTCAAAGACGCCGGAGGTTTCGGTAATGTCTCTTAGCGTGACCGATGTCCGGGCGGATGTCAGTGCATCGGAGTCCGCATCGTTGTTGTCGGAAACCTCGCTGGTTTCGCCGTATGCCGCGCGAAGTGTGGTCATCGGGTCCGGGTCAAACACCATGGCCGTGCCGTCTGCCTGCCTGCTGGTCTCGACGCCAAGCTGCGCCGCCGAAGCCGCGCGGCCAAAGCTGCCCGTCGGTCCGGCCCCGGATCTTGGGGCACCTGCGTGACCCCTGGGCTCCGCAAGGATGAGTTCGCCGGAGGACGCATCGACCAGAAATTCCCAGCTTCCCTGGCCGGTGACCATCTGAACGCGATGAGCCAGTCGTGACCGGCCGGCGCGTGAGAAGATCACCGTCTCCTGGGTCTCTGCGACGGGAGGGCCCTCATGTTCCACCCAGGCCCGGGCAATAGAACGGGCCCCCGCGGAGCCTGTCTTGGAGGCCACGCTCAAATCCCGTATGCCCGGCTGGAACCCGTTGGAGACAAAGTGAATGCGGCCGTCTTCGCCCAGGCTGACCACAATGCGGGCCTCGTAGACCGGGACGCCCGAGACCAGCTGGTCAAATTGTACCCGGTATCCACTTAGTGTTTCTCGGGTGTTGACGTGGGCCAACTGCGCCAGGTCATCGATCCCCAGCGTCGCCGCCGAGTCCTTGACGTAGCTCCAGGCCATCTCCGCCGGTGCTGCCGGCCTGGCGCGATACGGGGTGTGATACACGGTCACCGGAAACCCAGTGCGGTCATTCACCCGGGCGGTGGCGGTATACGTGGTGGCATCGCGCTCCGGGGGGGCAATTCTTGCGGCGGTTGCCGGGAGGGATTGAGCCATGGCAGGCTCAACGAGAAGCAGGAGTGCCAGGGGGAGTAGGTAACGCATCAACGCCTGTCGCGGGGTCAAGTGGGGAGGAGAATCGACCAACCTCCGAATCTACGAGGTTCTCACGGCCTGAAGGCCGCTGGTTATCGATTACGCGCGGTCGAGGCAGAGCCCATCGGGGAAATCGCATTACTGATGCTCCTCGGATCTCGTCCTGCGCGGAGCGAAGACCCTGAGTAGTCGGAACACCGTCCGTCCGCCCCCTGTCAGACCCCCATGGATTCAGACAAAGCGCTCGCCGTCTACGTTGATTTTGAGAACGTAGCGCTCGGCCTCAAGGACCTGCCCGGTCCGGACTTCGATGTGGAACTGGTCATAGAGCGTCTCCTGGAAAAGGGACGCATCCTGGTCAAGAACGCCTATTGTGACTGGCATCGGTACCAGGACTCACGTCGGCCGCTCCACGAGGCGGGATTTGTGCTGGTGGAGATCCCGCACGCCCGTTGGTCCGGCAAGAACTCGGCGGACATCCGCATGGTCGTGGACGCACTCGACCTCTGCAACACGCGCCCGCACATCGATACCTTCGCCTTAATCACCGGGGACAGTGACTTCACGCCTCTTGTTGGCAAGCTGCGCGAATACGGGAAGCGCGTGATCGGCATTGGTGTGCGCAACTCCAGTTCGAAGCTGCTCATTGAGAGCTGCGATGATTTCTGGTACTACGACGAGTTGGCCAAAGGGAAGGCGGAGGACGAACCGGCCCCCGACAAGTCAGAGAAGCCTGACGGCAAGCCCTCGCGCAACCGCATGTTCAAGCGACTGGCGGGAACGGCGCATTCCATGATTGATGACCGCGGCGAGGCGGTTTGGGCCTCCCACGTCAAGCAGGTATTCAAGCGGAAGCAGCCCAACTTCTCCGAAGGCTACTTTGGCTACGCCGGTTTCAGCGAGTTGCTGGAGGACGGCGCAAGTCGCGGCTTCCTGGAGATCGAAAAGGACAAGGCCTCCGGTGGTTACAGGATTCTGAGCGCTCGTACTCGCGGGCGGTAGCCGCGCCGGCCGTCGCGCTTCCAACCGGGGCTACCGCGTCTCCCGAATGGCAAACGCTGCGACGAGCCCGGAGCAGAAGGTCATGGCCCCCACCACGGCGATGGCGGTGGTGAGTCCAAAGAGGTCTGCCGTGAATCCGGCCACGAGCGCCCCGACCACGTATCCACCGTCGCGCCAGAGGCGGTAGACACCCACCGACGTCCCTCGCCATGATGGGTGAGCTACATCGCCGATGGCCGCCAGGAGGGTTGGGTAGACCATTGCGGTTCCAATCCCAAGCAGCACCATCGACGCGGCAAGAATCCAGGTGTCCGAGCCCATCAGCATCGTGGCTATTCCGAGGGCCTGCACGAGCATGCCCCCGACAATGAGCGGTCGCCTGCCGATTCGGTCTGACCACGCACCCGTTCCCAACTGCGCCAGTCCCCATACCGCCGGGTACACGGCTGCCAGGACTCCAATTTCAGCAATGCTGAGGCCCAGACTCGCGTAGTAGAGGGGGAAAATTCCCCAAGCCAGCCCATCATTCATGTTGTTGATGAGTCCGGCCTGGGATACTCCGAAGAGCGTTCGGTTTTCCCAACTGGTCAGGCGAAAGACTTGGCTGAACGGGAGGTCTGCAGTGTCGGTGGCGTGGTCCCGGGCCTCCAGTGCAACGTGGTCCCTGGTATCCCGGACGAAAACGATGGATACCAGGAGACCTGCTACGGCAAGGCCAAGGCCGATGAGAAACGGCTCAGGCCGAAGTGCGTGGGCTGCAGCCACGTACCCTGCAGCGGCCGCCGCTATCGAGACCGCGATGTAGCCGGCCGCCTCATTCAGGCCAAGGGCCAAGCCACGGCGCTGCGGACCCACGAGGTCAATCTTCATGATGACCGTCATGGACCACGCAAGCCCCTGGTTCACGCCAAGCAGGACGTTGGCGAAGACCACCCACTCCCAGGTGGGGGCCCAGATGACGATGAGCGGAACCGGAAGCCCGGCGACCCAGCCCGCCACGAGGACGGCCTTTCGTCCAAACCGATCCCCCAGGTGGCCGGCGGCCAGGTTGGAAAGCGCTTTGGCCAGTCCGAAGGAAGCAATGAAGGACAGAATCGCAGCGCGGGAAGCGAGCCCGAACTCGTCCTCGGCCAACAAGGGCAAGACGGCGCGTTCCAGACCCACCATGCCGCCTACGAAGGCGTTGACGAGGACCAGGAGAGAAAACTGCCTCCAGTTCTGGCTGAGCCCCAGCCTGATGGACCTGTCAGTCATGATTGCCGCCACCAGCGGTTGAAATCATCCGCCCAGTCTCGCTTCCAACGCGGTCCCGGGATCCTTCCGCAGCGGCCGGACACGCCACATGTAGTAGATCACCGGGATGACTACGAGCGTGAGCACGGTCGAAGAAACCATCCCTCCAATCATCGGGGCGGCAATACGCTTCATGACCTCGGACCCGGTGCCCGTTCCCCACATGATCGGAATCAGTCCCGCCATGATGGCGACCACCGTCATGATCTTCGGCCGGACGCGGTCCACCGCACCCTCGATCACGGCCGCATAAAGGTCGGACGGTCTCACCATCTCGCCGCGCGCGGTCCTTGCCCGGTAGGACTGGTCCAGATAGATCAGCATGATGACGCCGGTCTCAGCGGCCACTCCGGCCAGCGCGATGAATCCCACCCCCACCGCAACGCTCAGGTTGTACCCAAGAAGGTAGATGAGCCAAATACCGCCGACCACCGAGAAGGGGAGGGACAGCATCACAATGAGGCTCTCCGTCACCGACTGGAAGTTCATGAACAGAAGTACAAAGATGATCAGCAGCGTCACAGGAATGACCACTGTGAGCCGGGCCTGCGCCCGCTCCATGTACTCGTACTGACCACTCCAGACCAGACCGTAGCCGTCGGGAAGCTCAATCTCTTCCTCCACCACGCGCTTCGCGGACTGGACGTAGGTGCCGATGTCGATACCCCGGATATCCACGTAGATCCAGGAGGTGGTCCGGGCATTCTCACTCTTGATGACCGGAGGCCCCTGGACCAGTTCGAAGTCGGCCACATAGCTCAGCGGGATTTGGGCTCCCGCTGGCGTCGGGATCAACACCCGTTGCAGTGCCGGCAGGTTGTCGCGCAATTCTCGGCTGTAGCGCACGTTCACCGGGTACCGCTCCAGTCCTTCTACCGTCTGGGTCACGTTCATGCCGCCGATGGCTGACATGATGACGTCCTGGACATCGCCTACGGTAAGGCCGTAGCGCGCCGCCTCCTGCCGCTTCACCCGGTAGTCCAGGAAGTGTCCTCCGACCGTTTTGTCCGGATACGCGCTGACAGTCCCTTCCAGTTCGCTAACTACGGCCGCAACCTCCTGGCCCAACTCCGAGAGCACCTCAAGGTCTGGTCCGGTCAGCTTGATCCCGACCGGCGTCTTTATGCCGGTAGACAGCATGTCGATGCGGGTCTTGATGGGCATCGTCCAGGCGTTGGTCAGTCCCGGGAACTGGATTGCCGCATCGAGTTCCTCGATCAGTTTGTCCGAGGTCATCCCGGCACGCCACTCTTCGCGGGGCTTGAGCCGGATGGTCGTCTCAATCATTGAGAGCGGGGCCGGATCAGTAGCTGTTTCCGCGCGGCCCACCTTGCCGAAGACAGACTCCACTTCGGGGAAGCTGGCGATGATCCGGTCTGTCTGCTGAAGGAGCTCTCGGGCCTTGGTGATGCTCAGCCCGGGATCTGTCGTGGGCATGTATAGCAGGTCCCCCTCGTCCAGCGGCGGCATGAACTCCGAGCCCAGCCGTTGCAGAGGGATGAGGCTGACCGCCAGGACAAGGGTTGCCACCACAAGCGTGGTCCAGCGCCAGCGAAGAACCGCGTGGATGATTGGCCTGTAAACCGCGATCAGGAATCGGTTGATGGGGTTCCTGGCCTCGGGCAGCACCTTGCCGCGAATAAGGTATCCCATCAGGACCGGCACCAGCGTCACCGCGAGCAGTGCGGCAGCCGCCATGGCGTAGGTCTTGGTGAACGCCAGCGGGCTGAACAGCCGGCCTTCCTGCGCCTGGAGCGTGAAGACCGGTAGGAAGGAAAGCGTGATGATCAGGAGCGAATAGAACAGAGCGGGCCCGACCTCCTTGGAGGCCCTCGCGACGATCTCCCAGTGGTCGGTCGTCCCGTCATCGCGCTCCATGTGCTTATGCACATTCTCAATCATCACGATGGCAGCGTCCACCATGGCACCAATGGCGATGGCAATTCCACTGAGGGACATGATGTTGGCGTTCAGCCCCTGCCAGTGCATGACGATGAACGCCATCAGGATGCCGAGCGGCAGCGTGATGATGGCCACAAAGGCGCTGCGGACGTGGAGCAGGAAAAGGAGCGCCACCAGCGCCACGATGATGCTTTCCTCGATAAGCTTGAATTCGAGGTTGTCGATGGCGCGTTCGATCAGGCCGGACCGGTCATACGCCGTTCGAATGGTCACACCCTCGGGGAGACCCTTCTGTAGTTCGGCCAGCCGGGTCTTGACGGCATCAATGGTCTTCAGCGCGTTCTCTCCGTAGCGCATCACCACGATGCCGCCGACGGTTTCGCCCTCACCATTCCATTCCGCCAATCCCCGCCGCAGTTCCGGGCCAAGGTGGACGTTGGCGATGTTTCGGACCAGGATGGGCGTACCGTTCTGGTCCACTCCGACCGGGACCTCCTCAACGTCCGAAAGTGACTCGAAGTATCCCAGACCGCGGACCATGTACTCCGTTTCGCCCATCTCCACCAGGCGGCCGCCTACGTCGTTATTGCTCCGCGCCAGGGCCGACCGGACACGGGAGAGCGGGATGTCGTACGCCAGAAGTTTGTTGGGGTCGACTTCGACCTGGTACTGCTTGACGAACCCGCCCAGACTGGCCACCTCGGCGACACCCTCTACGCTGGTCAGTTCGTAGCGCAGGTACCAATCCTGCAGCGACCGCAATTCCTGGAGGTCATACTTGTCCCCGCCGTCCAGCGTGTATTCATAGACCCATCCAACTCCGGTCGCGTCGGGACCCAGCGTCGGAGTAATTCCCTGCGGGAGGCGCCCGGCGACGTAGTTGAGATACTCGAGCACGCGGCTGCGCGCCCAGTACATGTCCGTGCCGTCCTCAAAGATTACGTAGACGAACGAGTAGCCGAAGAACGAGTAGCCCCGGACGGCCTTCGCGAAGGGTACGGCCAGCATCGAGGTGGTCAGCGGATACGTGACCTGATCTTCGACTACCTGCGGGGCCTGGCCCGGAAACTCGGTGAAGACAATAACCTGGACATCGCTGAGGTCCGGGATGGCATCAACCGGGGTGTTGAGCAGCGAGTAGACTCCCGCGCCGGCAATGAGCACGGTCAGGATCAGCACCAGGAATCGATTCCTGATCGAGGCGTCTATGATGCGTTCCAGCATGCTAGGGGCGGTGCTTGTGATCCATCATGCTGTGGTCGACGGTGCTGTCCGCGGCGGGCGCCGGCATGGCGCCGTGATCCATCATGCTGTGGTCCACGGTGCTGTCCGCGGCTGGCGCTGACATGGCGCCGTGATCCATTGTGCTGTGATCCATGGTGCTATGGTCCACCGGCTCCGCTTCTGGAGTGGGCGCCATGGCGCCGTGATCCATCATGCTGTGGTCCACCGGCTCTGCGGTACGGCCGTTGCGGGAGGCCAGCATCTTCTGAATCGCTTCCTGGAGGCGGCTCTCCGAATCCAGCAGGAACTGAGCGGAGATCACGATCTCTTCGCCGGCCTCGAGCCCATCCAGGACCCGGATC
>JABDJZ010000395.1 GCA_013003255.1 Rhodothermales bacterium | reverse complement strand
AGGCCCCGCACCGAAACTGGCAGCCATCGCCGGAGCACATCGATGATTATGTGGACGAGGATGTCCCGATGCCGGCGTCGTTCTACGATGACTACGAAGGTGGTCGCACGCGAGCGGCCCGCGAATCGGTGATGAGCGTTGCCAACAACCTCACCATCACCGATCTCAAGATCACCCCACCGGGCAACCTGACCGAGGCACAGCGGGCACGGTGGGACGAATCGTACGGCCCGCGCAATGCCGAGCTTCGGGAGGCCGAGCTTGAGGGCGACGAACTGGTGAACTGGAAGTACCAGCGTTACGTGAAAGACTACCTCCGGAGCGTTCAGTCACTGGATGACAACATCGGCCGGGTCCTCGACTACCTCGACGAGTCAGGGCTGGCAGAAAACACCATCGTCATGTACGCCTCGGACCAGGGCTGGTATCTGGGGGAGCACGGCTGGTACGACAAGCGGTGGATGTATGAGCCCTCCCTGCGCACCCCGTTCCTGGTGCGCTGGCCAGAGCGCATCCCCGCAGGTTCGGTGAGCGACGCGCTGGTTTCGAATGTCGACTTCGCGCCCACCTTTCTGGATGCAGCGGGCGTGACGATTCCGCCCGAGATCCAGGGACGAAGCCTGCTTCCTGTATTCGATGCCGCCGAGGCCGGCGACCAGCCCGCCAACGTGGCGGCGATGCAGCTGATCGAGGCCACGCGACCGGGTGCCCCCGTGCCGACCTTCGAGACGCCGCCGGATCCACTCGCCACCTTCGAGACGCCCAGCGGCTGGCGCGGCAGCTTCTATTACCACTACTACGAGTTTCCCGGGTGGCACTGTGTCCGGCGGCACTACGGCGTTCGCACGGACCGCTACAAGCTCATCTACTTCTACACGCTGGACGAGTGGGAGCTCTTCGACCTGGAAAATGACCCGGATGAGCTGACCAACCAGTATCACAATCCGGACTTTTCGGACATCAGAAACGAACTACAGGCCGAGTTGACCCGACTCCGGGAGGATTTGGACGTACCCGAAGATGTACGTCCAAACGGCGAAGCTGAGTGTACAGTAGGCGGCGAAGGCTGGTTTGGATATGATGATTAGAATTCCATTCCAGGTGTATGAGGAGCGTTCTGACCTTTCTGGTCCTCCTCGCCGCCACTGTGCTCGACAGTGCCGGCCAGATTGCTGTATCTGACCGTTTCGGAAGGGATCTCCAGGCCAAGGCCATCAAACTGGTTGATTGGGAGGGCTACATCGCCAATCCGGCCGTGGAGTTCACCCTGGACGTCCCCGAGGAATGGAAGCCAGCTCTGGCTGTCATAACCGGTAGTAATCCGAGGCTCCATTTCGCAGACCGCAGATTGAGCCGGTCAGAACCGTCCACCGTCGGTGATACCGGGCCGAGTTTGACACTGAACCTCCCCAAGGGTGATGTGGCCCAACCCGTCGTGATGGCCATCTGGCCGGACCGGGACGCCCTGGATGAAGCCCATTCCCTCCGGATCAGGATCCACACGGCCACATCCGGGCAGAAGAACATCGTCATCCCCATTCTGGTGGAGGACCAGGATCAGGACCGGCCCATTGACTTCCCCATCACGCTGGACACGTCTTTCGACGCGACCAATTTCTACACCAACCCCCGCGTGCTGGAGGAGACTCGAAAGGCGGCCGATGACTGGGCCTATTTCCTGAGCGCCGGGGATATGGACGAGACTATCCGGGGAGCCAGCCGCAGCTGGATCTGGAACGCCGACGGATTCCTCTCAGGCTATTGGGTCACGAATCAGAGTGCGTATCGCGGCTTCCTCCTCTATGCATGGGGGATGCGAAACGTCGGCCTCTACTCCGGCGGGGCGGCCACGGGCGCGTACCAGACGCGCGACGGATGGCCCATCGACCTGGTCTCGGCCGGCCACGTGGCCATGGATATTCGAGGCAATCGAAATGTGCTGGGCTGGGCCTTCTACAGTAGCGAGAACGACTGGTGGCGAAACGACAATCATCCTCGGGGGATGGCTGACTTCTATTCGATCGTCCACCATCAAATAGCGCACGCACTCTTCTTCAGCAAGGGGCACAGGCGCTGGGACCAGCTCAAGGATTCCGGTGGGTCGACGGCCGTCGACATCGTCTCCTATCTCGGCAAGCCGATTTCGGTTGACGAATATGACCACCTCTACGACAGTGCCAACCAGAAAGAGATCGTCGACCCCGCGAGTCGTCGCGGCGTGTTCGGCTCCGAAGGCGCCAGCGGCGAGGGAATCATGTCTCCGTACCGTTGGATCCCCACCAAAACGGACCTGCTCATGGCTCGCGAAGTGGGATACGAACTGCGTGACACCACGCCATTTCGGGACTTGTCCATCGCTGCCGAGGTCGCCCTGAGTTCGACCGGGTCCGAGTACGTCGGCTCCCCGATTTCAGGTGGCGTCCCCGATTACCACGTGGAGATTGTCTCCGGCACGCTGCCCGCCGGGCTTGAGCTGGATGGCTTCAGCGGAGTGATCCATGGCAGGCCCACCAGCGGTTCAAGCACCGTGAGGGTCAGGGCGGAAGATCAGTTGGGTGCCTCGGTGGAGCGGGACGTCTTTGTGAACGTGGCCAACGTCCTGAGTATCGACAAGCCTGACGACCAACCATCCCTGTCGGTCCTCAGCAATTACCCGAACCCCGTCTCCGGCTCCACGCTGTTCTCTTTCGAAGTCGAGGAGCCCGGCCCGGTCCGGCTCGAGATTTTTGATATCCAGGGACGACGGGTTGATCAGGTGGTCCTGGAATCTGCGGCTCCAGGGCCCCGTGAAGTGTTTTGGTCATCCACGCCGTTTCCGAGTGGCGTCTATGTGGCGCGCCTGGTTACGCCTCGGAGGGTGGAATCACTGAAGGTGCCGGTGGTGCGGTAGGGACGGCCCTTGCTCAGCAGGTGGGCTTAGCCGGAGTGCCAGCGGGAGATCCAGTCAGGCCGGCCTTCGCTCGGCCGGGCGCCGACCGGCGCGAACCCGAGGTCCCCATCGGGGTTGGTCTTGGCCATGCGGGCGCTTCTCACCGGTCTGATTGTCCTCCTCGCGGGTTGCCAACCTGACCCGTGTGCCGTGCCCTTCAGTTCGCCCCAGGTGGGTACCGGAAGTGCCTCTCTGGACTTCGCGGTGGTCGAAGAAGACGGCACCGGCTCCACCGGCTCTCGCCGCGTGCAGTGTGTGGACGTCCTCGTGCTGAATCCGGCCACCTACGCAGACACCCTGGCCTTCGGGCGATTCCAGACCAATGACAACCGCATTGTCCTGAAAGGTCTCAGGGCCGGACTGGCCGACATCATCGTGGACGTCCCTGGCTACTTCCCGGCCAAGTTCACCGACATCACCCTGAACAGTGGCCTCAACAGTCTGTCGGACAAGGTGCTGATGTTCAAATCCACGGTTGCGGTGGCTTTGCCCGGACATCTTGGACTCACCCTGCGGGAATCATCCCGCCTGCCGGACATCGCCGACGTGTATGGCCCTTTCGGCCGCGTCCGGGTTAAGGCCGCTCCCGGCGGACACTACGAACTGAAGATCCCGTTTCGGGGCGTCAAGGGGACGCGGCGTGATGTTGAGGCGCTTCTTGGCAGGCTGGTCAGGTCTCCGCACGTGGAGACTGCCAGGCCGCTGGTTTCGCTGTCGGCGGTGATTCGGAGCGGGTAGCGCGCGGGGGCGGACGCGGTGCCGGCCCAGGGAGGCTGAGGCCCGTCGATCCCGCAATGCGAGGCCGCTGGTTTCACCGAAGTAATCGTTAAGAGCGCACCCGGCACTACCCGATGGGATCCAACGGTGTATCTTTGCGGTTCTGCGCGCGACTCGGCCAGTTCGAGTTGCCCACCCTGCCCGGGTGGCGGAATAGGTAGACGCGCCGTCTTGAGGGGGCGGTGTCCGCAAGGACGTGCTGGTTCGACTCCAGTCCCGGGCACACTGAGAACGCCGTTTGACAGCAAACGGCCGAGAAAAACGCCACCCAGGCCTACTGGGTGGCGTTTTTTGTGGTTTCCGGGTAGGTCGGCGGCCTATCTAACGACGACGACGGGCCGCTTTGAGCTGCATGAAGTTGCTCTTAGCCTCACGACATAGGGCCCAGCCTGAAGGCCTGCAGCGTCAATCGACATCATGTGTGGACCGGCCTGCTGAAAGCCCATTGCGACCGCCTGAACAACGCGCCCGAGCACGTCAACAACGTCGATGTCCACCTCACCGGCCTCGGGGATGGAGTAGGACACCGTCCCAGTATCACTAAGCGGATTGGGATATGGCGCCTGCATCTCGCACGGGACGCCAGGTCCCGGATCATCCCGAAGGGACGTGGAAACCTCACAGTCGAGGCCATTTCCATAGAACCCATGAATCGAGGCGATCCAGGTCTCGATGGAGGCATCCTGCGGGATACAGATATCGGTGAAGTTGTACCAGAAGTTGCTCAGCGCAAGCTGGGTGAACGAGAGCGGAATCGGGCCCGACAGATTTGGGTTGTACCGAACCTTCAGGGTATGGAGTGTGCTCAATTGCCCTAGAGCGGCCGGCAGTGCCCCCTGAAGATCATTGCTGTCCAGGACGAGTTCTCTCAGGCTGGGGAGGTCGCCCAGGCTCGCAGGGATGAGGCCCGATAGCTGGTTGTAGCCGAGGTCCAGAATTTCCAACTTGGCAAGTTCACCCAGTTCGGCTGGAATCCCCCCGGAAAGCAGATTCTTTGACAGCAGCAGGTGCTCCAGGGATTCTGCACTACCCAGTTCGCTCGGGACCGGTCCGGTCAATTGGTTGTCTACAAGGTTAAGAACTCGGAGTGCCTTCAGACCGCCGAGTTCAGGAGGAAGGGGGCCTTCCAGTTGGTTCATCTCAAGGTCTAGTTCCTCCAGGCTGATAAGCTCACCAAACGTCGCGGGTACGGTCCCGGTCAACCGGTTGTTGAACATGTACAGAACCTCCAGGCTGCTCATTCCGCCAAGGCCGGCGGGGAGACCTGTGATCAGGTTTTGCCTCAGGTCCAATCGTTCCAAGGCCGTGAGTTGTCCCAACTCTTCTGGCAGCGAAGTGAAGTAGTTGACGTCGAGGTAGAGCCTTCTCAGCATCAGTAGGTTGCCGAGTTCCGCTGGGATGGCGCCCGAGAGTTGGTTGCCACTGAGGTCGAGGTACTCGAGTCCCCCGAGCATTCCAAGTTCAGGCGGCAAGGCCCCTCCGAACTGATTCGAGCCCAGGTCGATGGACTCGACTCTTTCGAGCCCCCGGATTTCAGCGGGAATCACGCCCTGCAGGCTATTCTTCCGGAGCTGGAGAAACTCGAGATGTTTGAGGCCGGCAATGGTAGAGGGCAGGGCGCCGGTGAGCCTGTTGTCACTCAGGTCCAGTCGCACAAGATTGGTGAGATCTCCGATCTCGGGCGGGATCAGCCCCGACAGCCGATTGCGGCGAAGTTCCACTACTTCCAGGGCGGTCAGGCTTCCGATTTCCGCCGGGATGCTCTGTAGTTGATTGGAGTTGAGATTGAGGTACACGAGGTCGATCAGGCCCGAAATCTCCGGCGGGATGGGACCCGACAAGAGGTTGCCACTGAGCCACAACACTTTCAGCTTCGACAACTGTCCCAGCTCCGGAGGTATGCTCGTGAGCTTGTTGTTGGGCAGGGCCAAATCAATCAGGCCCGTCAGCCCCCCAATTTCGCCAGGGATCGGGCCCGAGAGGGAGTTGTTGTTGAGCCAGAGTTCAGCGAGGGCCTTCAGGTTGCCAATCTCTGGAGGGATGGGGCCCGAGAGTTCATTCCCCGGGAGACGCAGGGAACGCAGTTGGTCGAGATCCCCTATTTGCGGTGGCAGGGTCCCCCTCAGTCCGTTCTCTACCAAGTGGAGCCCAACCACCCTGCCAGAACTTGCGATAACGCCGAACCAGGTATGCACAGGCCCCGTCTTCCAGTTGACGCTGCTGAGCCAGGTATCGCCGGCCGTGGCGTCGTATATCGCCAGGAGCGCGATCGAATCAGCCGCACTGATGGAAGGTCCATGGCCGGGCGTGTCGAAAGACCTGACCCTTGGCTGTGCCATTGAAACCTCGACCTGGGCAGCGTAGACCCATACTGCGAGAAGCCAAGCGACCACACGCAGCCCAGTCATCGTTCTGGCAACGCGGACCTTCGAGTTCGCACACGGCCAAGTTCTCGCGTCAAACAAGTCGGGTACCTGGATTTGCAAGGATCCGGCAAAAGGTACACGGCATCGGTGTGGTACACCCTTCCGCCCCTGCGAGCCGGCCGCTTGACAGGCCAAACGGCGCTGACGCCTCTCCTACCCCACTCTCGGC
>JABDJZ010000384.1 GCA_013003255.1 Rhodothermales bacterium | reverse complement strand
AGTAGATACTTCAAGAGGCTGCCTTTCTCTTGGGCGATGGCGTCCTGCGACCCCATCGATTCCAGATGGGCAATCCCGATTCCGGTGATGACGGCGATGTGCGGGCGAGCGATCTCGCAGAGTTCGGCGATGTCGCCCGGGTTCCGGATGCCCATCTCAAGGATCAGGACCTGGTGATGGTCCTGCAGGTCATTGTTGATGACCTTGCAGATGCCCATCGGCGTGTTGAACGATCCGGGGGTGGCGAGGACCTGGTAGCGTTGGCCCAGGACTTCAGCGATGGCGAATTTGACGCTGGTCTTCCCGTAGGAGCCTGTGACGGCAACCACGGTGAGGTCCGGGCGCGCGGCCAGCTTCTGGCGGGCGGAGACCTTGAAGCCGCGGCGTATCCAGGCCTCGACGGGGGCCATGAGGAGGGCGGCGAGGAGGACGAGGAGGGGGGCGGCCAGGTCTGCAGTTCCGAGTCCGATGAGTACCCACCACCACTCGATGTCACCAAAGGCAAGCCACAGAAAGACGGTGGTTGTGGCCACTCCGGCCAGTAGCGCCAATGCCAACAGGACCGCAGTAACCGCCTGCCGGGTCATGCGCGGTGTCATCACCAACGGCTTCTTGGGCCGATCCCGGCGGTATCGCTTGCTCGAAGCGAAGGCGGCGGCCCAGAGCGCAAGTGCCACCCAGGCCGGGATCACCTGATAGAGCAACAACGCTACGATCAGAATGCCAGCGAAGTGACTTCGGCGCCAGAGCACATCCAGAGGACGGGCCACGACCCAGCTCATGTACCCCCGATTCTTGTATCCCTCCAACTGATGGATGTGGAGAAAGAACTGCAGGCGTCGCCCAATCCGCCAGAGCGCGAACAGGGTGGCGACGGTCGCGGCAAAGATGGTCAAGGCGTTCAAGAGGCAGCCTCCAGTTGATCCAGGAAGTGTCCGCTGGCTGTATAGACGGTGTCCGGGTCATCCAGAAATCCGTAGTGGCCGGCTTCCGGCAGCACCACGAGCCCACAATCGGGGATGCTCTCGATCAGGCGGTCAATCTGGGGCCGGACAATCGCCTCATCCTTATCGCCCCAGAAGAGAAGGGTGGGGGCATCGATCCGGCCCAGATCATCTTCCACGTACGTGTTCACCAGTTGGACGAAGGTCTCTCGCATCGGGCCTTCGAGGCTGCGGTAGTCTGACGATCCCAGCAACCGCCACACCAGCGAGTGCCGGAGCCAGTCCAGTCCGGCCTCCTTCAGTCGGGGAGGCAACACCTGGAAAGGGGCCTTCAGCGCCGTCGCGGTCCACTTCCGGGCGTAGTATTTCGGGCCTCGCGGCCTCCGAACGCCGGAGGGGCTCACGAGAGTCAGCGACCTGACCTGGCGCGACCACGGCGCCCGTGACGCCATGTAAAGGGATATCCGGCCGCCATTGGAATGCCCGATGAAGTGGGCGGCACCGCCCAGCGCCTCGACGAGATCCGAAACGGCTTGGGCGTGTGCTTCCATCCCAGCGGCCTGCTTCGGGATAGGTGCGTTTCCGTGGCCTGGCAGATCGAGGGTGAGTACACGAAAGCGGTCGCTGAGCCTAGCGGCGAATCCGCGCATCACGGACGCCGAGCTACCCCAGCCGTGCAGCACCACCACCAGTGGCGCCTGCTTCGGGCCTTCCAGGCTCCAGGAGAGGAGCTCTGCGGCGCTTCCTGCCTGGAGCGCGGAGGGGTCAGAAGCGGTGTCCGTCAGGCTCATTGTTGTGTTAATAGAAACCGCCTATCTTTTTGACCGTAACAACGCTTCTGTGGCGCATTGTCCCGTTGATCGGGGCAAGCTCGACTCCCCACACTGGCCTGGCAAGTAGGCAGTTCGCGGAACGAACCCCGGTTGACCGGGTGAGGTCCCTTGGATTCCAGGATGGAAGGCGGAAGATAACAGTCCGCCATTGCCAGTGCCGTGACGGGAGCGCGCTTCGGAAACCGCGCACCGGCCGAATTCCCGGCGGTGAACTGCGATACACTGCGATGCCGACGCACTCCCACTCGCGCCAATGCGAATACGGGGGCTATTACGGCTCGAAAACCGATACCCAATGTCGGACAGAAAATTTGATGGGATTCTCGAGTTGATCGGGAATAAGAAATTCGGCTTTATCCGGACGTTTGCGCCGGATGTGCCGAAAGGAGACGCGGACCCGTTCGTCTCGCCCCAGATGCTCAAGAAGTACAATCTTCGAGACGGCCTCCTGATGACCGGAGACCTCCGGCCCGGACGCAAGGGGGACATGCAGGTCTCGCGGATCGACACCGTGATGGGCATTCCCGTCCAGGAGTGGACGCGGGTCAAGAAGTTCGAGAACGGTCAGACCGTCTTCCCGGATGAAAAACTGAACCTGGTCACCAGTCCGCGTGACTTCACCATGCGGGTGGTGGACCTGGCAGCTCCCATCGGCAAGGGGCAGCGCGCCCTGATTGTGGCGCCCCCGAGAGCCGGCAAGACGTACATCCTGAAGGGGATGGCCGACGCCATCACGCAGAACCACCCCGAGGTAAAGCTCGTGGCACTTCTGGTGGACGAGCGTCCCGAGGAGGTGACCGACATCAAGCGGACCACGGAGGCTACGGTCTTCGCATCCTCGAATGATCGCGAGGAAGACAACCACGTCCGCTGCGCCACACTGGCGTTGGCCTACGCCAAGCGCCTGGTTGAGATGGGCGAGGATGTGGTCATCCTGCTCGACTCGCTTACCCGGCTTGGACGGACGTTCAACATGTACATGGGCGGCAGCGGCCGGACCATGTCGGGCGGTCTGGATGCGAACTCGCTCAAGATCCCACGCAAAATCTTCGGCGCGGCCCGAAATATTGAGGGAGGCGGATCCCTGACCATCGTGGCCACGGCGCTGATTGATACCGGCAGTCGCATGGACGAGGTCATCTTCCAGGAGTTCAAGGGGACCGGCAACGCGGAAATCGTGCTGGATCGTGAGATGGCCAACAAGCGCATCTACCCAGCCATCAACCTCCGGAAGACCGGCACCCGGAACGAGGAACTACTCATCGGCAAGGACCGCATTGAGCAGCACCAGAGGCTCTTCCGCGTGCTGAACAGTCGTGGTCCGATCGACGCCATGCAGGCGCTGCTGCGCCATGTCCAGACCAGTAGGACCAACGAGGACCTGCTGGATGACCTGATTCCGGCAGGAATGGAAGACTAGGAGTTAGGTCGGGGCCAGTCTCGTGTCGTTGGGAAAAACCCCGACACATGGCCACGAACCATCTCCCGCGGGAACGCCTGCTCGAACTGGGCGCCCGAAATCTCACCGACAT
>JABDJZ010000372.1 GCA_013003255.1 Rhodothermales bacterium | reverse complement strand
GAGGTGGTCGAAACCGGGCGCCGCATGCGGTCCACACTGGTGGAACTCGTTCGGTTGATCGCGCGCGGCGTGGGCGGCTGACTCGGTGATGGCCCGCCGGGACCACGGACGGACCGCAAGGGCGCGGCACGCTGGCGCGACCGGCTGACGCGGTGGCGACAACCACGGAATCTTCCCCGTAGGTGCCGTTTTTCAAGGAACGAATGCCCGATCATTACTCCCATGATCGAATCAAAACCCGGCGTGCAGGACATCGTGCGGCTGGTCCGCCCTGAGGTGCGGGCATCCCACGAATACATTGTGGGGAGCTTTCCGGACATCCAGGTGAAGCTCAACCAGAACGAGAGCCCGCTGAATCTCCCGGAGCCGCTGCGGTCCGAGCTTGTCGAGGCTGTAGCTCAGGCTCAGTTCAACCGATACCCTGCCGAATTCCCCCATGCCCTCAGGGCCGCACTGGCGGCTCAGAACGGGGTGCCTGAGGAGAGCATCATCGTCGGCAACGGCTCCAACGAGCTCACCTACACGCTGGGGATGTGCTTTGTGGCACCTGGAACACCGGTGGTGGTGCCGCGGCCCATGTTCTCGCTGTACGAGGCCATGATCCGGCTTCACGGTGGTGCCGTGGTGCCCGTAGCGCCCCGGGACGACCTCTCCTTTGACGTCGACGGCCTGCTGGCGGCCATGGCCCGGACCGGTGCGCCCCTGACCATCGTTACCACGCCCAACAATCCCACCGGGCTCACCGTGTCCCGTTCGGACCTGGAGCGTCTCATCGAGGCTGCGCCGGGCGTCATCGTGGTAGATGAGGCCTACGTCGAGTTCAACCCGGAAGGCTCCGTGGTTGACCAGCTCCGCGAGTGGCCGAATCTCCTGATCCTCCGCACCCTCTCCAAGGCCTTCGGCCTGGCCGGCCTCCGCGTGGGCTACCTGATGGGTAACCCCGAGATCATCCATGAGATGATGAAGTCGAGGCTCCCGTTCATGGTGGATCGCATCGCCGAGGCCGCCGCACTTTCGGTGCTGAGAAACGAGGGCGTGGTCGCGGAGCGGGTAGCCCACATGAAGACCTGGACCGCTGATCTGGCACAAAGCCTCTCCGGCATCCAGGGCGTTACCGTGCTGACGGGAAACACCAATTTCCTGCTGTTCCAGACCCCGCTGACACCGACGCTTGTCATGGAACGACTTGCGGAGGACGGCATCCTGATTCGCAACATGGGTGGCTATCCAGAACTCAAGGGCTACCTTCGGGTGTCCACAGGAACCCCACAGGAGAACAGGCTATTCCTGGATGCGTTGGAACGGGCTCTGACAGCGCCTTCCGAAGGCTAGGGACGACCTCAACCCACCACTGGTAGATGGATTTCATTCAGGTAGACATTATTGGACTCTCCACAAGTCCCTCCAGTGGCGGTGCCTACGCCCTGGTTCTTGGAGAGGTGGACGGCAACCGCAGACTTCCCATCATTATCGGTGCGTTTGAGGCCCAGGCCATTGCCCTGGAGTTGGAGAAGATCCAACCGCCGCGCCCGATGACCCATGACCTGCTGCGCGACCTTTTCGACGCCGTTCAGGGCGATGTCATCGACATTGTGATCGACGAGCTGCGTGAGGGGACGTTCTTCGCGAAGATCCGCTACACCGCGGCCGGAGAGGAGGGTCAGCTGGACTGCAGACCCAGTGATGCAGTTGCGCTGGCCGTTCGTGTGGATGCCCCGATCTTTGTCGCCCCAGGCGTCCTGGACGAGGCCGGCATTCCAACGGAGGATGAGGACATGGAAGGCGCCCCCGCGCCCTCCACGATGCCACAGCCGGAAGAGCCGGCCCAGGAAGAGCCCAAGGCCCCGCGTTCGCGCGTGGACGAAATCAACGCCGCACTGGAGAAGGCCATCGCCGAGGAGGACTACGAGAAGGCTGCCCAGCTCCGGGACGAGATAAACCGGATGTCCGGGGGCAGCAACTGAGTCAGTCCCGCACGAGGAACGAGACTGGCACCGACTCGGTGGTGTCGGGCCAGGTCTCCCGCACCCCCTACGGAGACCTGCCGGGGTTCTCGCGCCTCTTCGTGGACTACGTTGAGGGACGCTCATCGGCGGCGGACTACTACGCCCGCCGCTTTGACGAGGACAGCCTGCTGGCCTTCGCGCCCAGGACGGCCGCGGCCAAACGAGCAGATCGCTCCGCTGTAGCCGAGATCCTGGTGGATCAACAGTCCTGGTGGGATCACGACGCGGCAGCACTGGAATCTGCCCGGCGCCTGCATGACCCGGAGGCCACGGTCATCGTCACGGGGCAACAGGTGGGACTGTTTGCCGGGCCGCTCTACACCGTACTGAAGGCCCTCTCCACCGTGCTCATCGCACGGCGACTCGAGACGCTGTCCGGCAAACCGGTCGTTCCCATCTTCTGGCTTGGGTCTGAGGATCACGACTTCGAGGAAATGGCCTCGGCCTCCGTTCCCGGGCGCACCTTTACCGTGCCGAAGCCGGATGTAGACAACACGGGACCCGTCGGCGCGCTCCCCTTCGGTCCCGAGATAGCCGACCTGGTAGAGCAACTCGGCGAATCCCTGCCGACTACCGACTTCCATGCGGAAGTGATGGCAATGGTGCGCACCAGCTACGCACCGGGCAACACCTTCCGGGATGCCTTCGCCCAACTTCTTCGTCGCCTTCTGCCGGAGACGGGACTTGTGCTCTTTGCCCAGGATGATCCCCGGGTCAAGCGCCTTGCGGCGCCAGTCTGGAAACGCGAGATAGAGAACTGGGAAGGGGCAGACACCGCCCTTCGGGCTACCTCGGAGCGACTGGCCGACGCCTACCATGCCCAGGTGCACATCCGTCCTTCCAACCTCTTCATGATTGAAGATGGGCAGCGTCTTCCGCTGGATGTTGAGGACGGACGTTTCCACTTGCGAGGGACCTCGCTTTCCTGGGACCGGGATGAACTGGTAGCCCGTCTTGAGGCAAAGCCTGAGTCTTTCAGTCCGAATGTGGTCCTCCGGCCCCTGACGCAGGATTGGCTATTCCCGACCGTGGCCTACGTGGGTGGCCCGGGAGAAACGGCCTACTTCGCGCAGTATCAGGACGTGTATGCGTGGGCCGGCATCCCGATGCCCGCCATTGTCCCGCGCACCAGCCTGACCCTGATCGAGCCCGGTATCCGGCGATCTCTCGATCGGCTCGGCGTGCCGACGACGGCGTTTTCCGGAGATCCGGACGCCCTCTTCTCACAGCTGGCCCGGGAGCGCATGGAGTTCGATGTGGAGGCCCGGTTCGGGCGCACCATCGGGGAGGTAAACAAGCTCATAGCTCCACTGACCCCGGAAGTGGTGCGCGTCGACGCCTCGCTCAAGAAGTCGGTCGAGGCAACGCGCGCAGCCCTTCAGAACGAAATCATGCGCCTTCGGGACCGGGTTCTCAAGGCCGACCGCCGAAACCGGGACCAGCTTCGGCAGCAGGTCGAGAAGGTGGCCGAAGGGCTTTTCCCGAATGGCAGGCCTCAGGAAAGGGTGATTTCGCCGCTGTACTTCGCCACCAAGTACGGGCCGGACTTCTTCGTCCGACTCATGGAAGACCTGGATACCGACACGCGCTCCCACCTATTGATTGACTTGTAGCCCAGGCAGGACCGGCCGGTCCTGCGCTGCGCACGACTGAACGCAGAGAAGAACATGTCCGACTATCCGTTCAAGGATATTGAGGCCCGATGGCAGCAGTTCTGGCAGGACCAGAAGACGTTCCGGGTACCAGCCGACGTAGACACGACGCGTCCGAAGTACTACGTACTGGACATGTTTCCCTACCCGAGCGGCATCGGCCTCCACGTAGGTCACCCATTGGGGTATATCGCCACGGACATCGCCGCCCGGTACAAGCGGATGCGGGGATACAATGTCCTTCACCCCATGGGCTTCGATGCTTTCGGGCTGCCCGCTGAGCAGTTCGCGGTAGAGCACGGGGTGCATCCCCGCGTGACCACCGAGAATAACATCGCCAACATGCTTCGGCAGCTGAAGGCGCTTGGCCTCAGCTACGACTGGGACCGGACGCTGGCCACCACCGATGTGGACTACTACCGGTGGACACAGTGGATCTTCCTCAAGCTGTACGACAGTTGGTATGATGCCGAGCTGGAGCGCGCGAGGCCGATCGCGGACCTCGAGGCCCGCCTGAGCGAAACCGACCCCGACTGGCACGGCCTCTCCGCCACAGAGCGGCAGACCCGACTGGACGCACACAGGTTGGCGTACCTGGCCGAGGTACCCGTCAACTGGTGCCCTGCACTCGGAACGGTACTGGCCAACGAGGAGGTGACCAACGAAGGACGCAGTGAGCGTGGCAACCACCCGGTCTTCCAGCGCCCCCTGAAGCAGTGGATGCTGCGCATCACGGCCTACGGAGACCGTCTGGAGCGGGACCTGGATCTCGTGGACTGGCCGGAGCCGGTCAAGCTGATGCAGCGGAACTGGGTGGGTCGCAGCGAAGGGGCCC
>JABDJZ010000084.1 GCA_013003255.1 Rhodothermales bacterium | reverse complement strand
TGGGCATCATGGGGTCGGTGGGCCGTCGCGGTGGTCGGGTGGACGGTCCAAGGTACTGTTGCTTGAGGCGCGATTGCTCCCGAGATTCCTCGATGCATCGACTCCCCTACGCAATTGCGGCGCTGGTCCTGATGGGCTGCGCCACGTCCCAGCCCGCCGTCACCGTCTCAAACCCAAGTCTGGAGGGGACCTGGACCTGGGTCGAATCTTCAGGGGGCAAGATGGGCAACCGGCTTACCCCCAAATCTGAGGGCTACTCACTCTCCGCGACCTTCGGAACCAACGGCCGGTTCGTGATCCGGCGAGACGGGACGGGCTGGGTCACCGGTCGCTTCGAATTTGAGGCGACCCCGACCGATTCCACGGTGACTTACCGGTTGGACCAAAACCCTTCAGACCGAACCGTGCTCTCCTGGACCGGCATTGGCCGTCCACCACGCCACCTTCTCTCCCTGGAGGGGGAGCGGACGCTGGTCCTCGACGAGGGCTGCTGTGACCGCTACCGCCACGTATTCCGCCGCGATCAATGACCCGGTTCACATTCCTGGCCCTTGCCTTGTTTCTCACAGCGGAGGCCGCCGCGCAGCCGGTTTCCGTGCCCCGCAAACTCCGCGCGACCGTTCTCACGGCTGAAGGACGCATGGATGCCCGCACCGGTCATCCGCGCGTGCTGTTCGGGACCGACTATCGCGCCGCCGCTGGGACTCCGCTCGACATGGCGCGCAGCTTTCTGGTCGACCGGGCCGCAGCGCTCGGCCTCGAAGGCGTGGATCTGGAGCACACGTCCACGCTGGCAACGCCCGGCGGAAGTCGCGTTCGCTTTCGGCAGGTTCTGGGTGGGACGCCGGTATTCGGGACCGATGTGGTGGTCTCTCTGGGACACGATGGAAAGGTGGCCTTCCTGACCAATAATGCTGAGCCGGGCCTTGCGCCTCCGCCGGCCGCCAGGTCTGCCGGGATGTCCGCGGATGCCGCCACCGAGCGGGCCGGGGCCTATCTGGGAGCGCAGGCAGAGGCGCGTGTGATTCGAGCGGAGTCTGTTTACTTCGTCCGGGACGGGCGGGCCATTCCGGCGCAGCAGGTTGATATGGCCGGCGGTGGAGTTCCGGGCGATTGGCGTGTGGTGGTCGATGCCGAATCGGGCGATATCCTGATGGCAGAGAACAGGTCTCCTGGCCGACGACCTGGGGCTGTGGGTGACGCCAGGCCGCGGACCGAGGTCAAGTCTTCAGTAGAGATCGAAGCCCGTAGTTTGAAAGCGGCCAAAGGCGTGGTCGAGGTCTCGGCCCCCGGCGCGCGCGCCACCAGGTCCTTCAACCGTGCCGCAGTCCGCCGCGTGGATGCCAGCGGCTGGGTCTTCGATCCCGATCCCCTGTCACGCGCCCAAGCCACGTACGGCGGGGAATTCGTGGATGCGGACGATACCGATTCGCAGGCCTTGACGGATCAGTTGGTGGAAGTCACGCTGCGCGATGTCAGCTTCGACGGGACCACGTACTTGCTCGAGGGACCTTACGCCCGGGTTTCCGACGTGGAAGGACCGTTCGACGGCGTCTTTTCCCAGACCAACCCCTCGTTCCACTACACCCGTGGCGATTCCTCATTCGAAGCCACCAACATATATCACCACCTGGATCAGTCGCTGCGGTACATCAACGAGACGCTGGGATTCAGTCTGAAGCCCTACCAGTATGACGCGGGACTCCTTTACGATCCCCATGGCTGGGACGGCGATGATCAGTCTTCCTACTCTCCGTCTGAGGGGCTGCTGAGTTTCGGCGAGGGGGGTGTGGATGATGGCGAAGACGTCGACGTGATCCTGCACGAACTGGGCCACGGCCTGCACGACTGGCTCACCAACGGAGGGCTATCCCAGGTGGACGGACTGTCCGAAGGCGTGGGCGACTACTGGGCCAACTCCTACCACCGGAGTCTGGGTTTCTGGGATTCGTCGCAGGAAGAGCGCGCGTGGATCTTCCACTGGGACGGGCACAACGAGTTCTTTAATGGCCGAACGGCCGCCTACGGGGCCACCTATCCGGACGGCCTCATCGACCAGATTCACACCGACGGTCAGATTTGGGCGTCATCCGTGATGGAGATCTGGGAGGAACTGGGACGAGAGACTACCGATCTCCTGTTCCTGGAAGCCCTGTCGATGACGGGTTCCACGTCCTCGCAGTCTGATGCCGCGCTGGCCTTCATGTCCGCGGACTCGCTGCTGAATGGGGCGGCCAACATTGACGTGATCCGGGAGGTATTCCAGCGCCGGGGGTATCTCATCCGGGCAAACTTCGCCGCTACGGCCAGGGCCGGGGAAGGCCCGTTGAGCGTGCTGTTCTTTGATGCCTCCTTTGTGGCGGGCGGAAGCCCGAGTTCGTGGGCCTGGGATTTTGATGACGATGGCGTGACCGACGCCACAGGTGCCTCGGCACAATGGAGTTTCACCAATCCAGGTCTCTACACCGTCAGCCTGACCATCGAGGCCGACGGGGTGCAGAGCACGCTCCGCCTGGAGGATTTCATCTCCGTCAATTCGGGTATCTATCTCTGGCAGGGCGGACGACAGCAGTTCGATCGTAGTGGCGACTATATGCGCAACCACTTCCTGGTACGCCAGCTGCAGAATGCCTACTCCAACTCGGCGACCGTCCACTCGCCTCTGGCGGGCTACCAGGCCGTCTTCCTGTCGCTGGGGTCATTCGACACACGGGCCACCCGACTGGATGAAGGGATGGCCTCCACCCTGAGACAGTACATCCAGCAGGGTGGACAGGTATTCCTGGACGGGAGCGAGG
This sequence comes from Rhodothermales bacterium, assembly GCA_013003255.1. Taxonomy (GTDB): domain Bacteria; phylum Bacteroidota; class Rhodothermia; order Rhodothermales; family UBA10348; genus JABDJZ01. The sequence continues at coordinate 518 of JABDJZ010000084.1, read as the reverse complement.
CGCTGGGCTTTGATCAGGCTGACAGCGAGAGCTTCCTGGCGTTGTTCGGGTTGTCGGGATCTGACGATGGCCTGTCCACCCAGACGCCGGTTCAGAATCTGACGGGGGTGTCCGGAGCCATCACGGAAGGCCTGCAGTTTTCCAGTTCGTCCCAGGCAGGGACTACCTGGATCGATGTCTACACGCCGGAGCCGCCCGCCGTTGCGGCATTCGTGGAGGCTGGCCTCGGGACCGTGGCCGTCCAGAATGAGCGCACCGATGGCGGAAAGACCTTTGCCATGTCCTACGCCTTGGGGCACCTGGATGACGGGACCTCAAGTCGGGCGGAGTTGCTCGACCGGGTCCTTGAGTGGTTCGGGTTCAGCTTGCCTACGGACACGGAATCGGCGGGATTGCCGGGTGCATTCGAACTCGGGGCTCCCTTCCCGAATCCGGTTTCAGGAACGCTATCGGTGAACTACACCCTGCCGCTGCCTGCTGTGATTTCGTTGGACGTGTTCGATACGCTGGGCCGACGG
>JABDJZ010000352.1 GCA_013003255.1 Rhodothermales bacterium | reverse complement strand
GAGCAGGTCCTGACGCGAGCCCAGTTCCGTCTCGGCGTCAAAGGGAAGCAGGTCCCGAACCACCACGTCGGTGGCCGTCACCTGGCTGTTGTTCTCCACGGACAGCTCGAACTCGGCCAGCATGGTGACGGGGTCGAAGGAATTGATGGTCTTGTCGATACTGATGTCGACCACAGGAACGTCAGCCGAGTCGTCATCATCCTCGCTGATGGCCATCTTGCCCGTCTTGCCGGCGGCGCTGAAGAAATTGCCCGGCGTGGAGTCTATGTCGATCTGGTCAGCCGCCGAGATCTCCGCAATGTTTAGCGTACTGAGGGAGGGGCCAATCAGGGCACGGAAGACAATGGTGGCAGAGGGCCCTGTGAACTGGTCCTGCAGCGGTTCAGACGCACCCGGAATGCTGCCGACTTCCCACTCAATGAGTGTGGGGGAAAGAGCGACAGCAGAGCCCTGCGTAGTTGAGATCACGCGAGTGAACGCCGCGTCAGCCGGGAGGTAGTCGCGGACAAAGACACCGGTAGCCTCGCCGATATTCTGGTTGTAGACCGTTACCTGGTACTCTGCCTCGCCGGTGTCCGAATCGTAGCCGATGGACTCCTTCAGGATGGCCAGATCGATCTCTTCGTTGAGTTCAAACTTGGCGCAGGCATCGTCATCCTCGCCACGAGTGAATCCGTTTGCGTAGCCGGAGTCCTTGTCCTGTTCGTTGGCCTCCCAGACCTGCACGCAGTTCTTGTACGAGTTCTCGTGGTGCAATTCCGCTGTGAAGAGCCAGTCTGACGAGGGGACCCGCTCCAAAGAGCCGTACTGTCCGTGCTCCAGCCAGCCCCAACCGCTGAGGCCGTCGAAGCCGCGGTGGCCGTTTCCGTCATCCGTGTCACCGAGATTGAAGGAGAGGCCGTTGTCTACATGGCCTGCCAGGTCAAAGCGCTCGCCTGCGTCAAAGTGGTCGGACCAGAACTCCGGGGTGATGTAGCCGGAAGCACCTTCGGAACCGGCAGCAGACAGCAGGTCATCGTCGCCGTCGGCGGCCGCCACGGATCCATCGTATTCAAAGAAGAGGTCCCAGTAGCCCGAAAGGCTCGAATCGTACGAGCTGCCGTGGTCCTTGCCGCCGAATACGCGGCCGTAAATGGTCACGGTGCTTCCACTGACCTGCATCCAGACTTCCGCGTCTTCGCGGTCAAAGGAAAAGGTGATGGGCGCATGGTCGCCGAAGAGCTCATCCAGACGAAGGCCATAGGTCGGGTCAGCTGCGGCACCGTCCGGATGATCGTGCAGGCGGTAGAGGCCGTTTGGCACCAGCCTGCTGCCGGACCGCGCCGGACTCGCCTTGACCGTGATCTCAAGCGTTTCGCTCTCGTGCACATCCAGCGAGCTGACGAACCACTCCAGGGTTTCCGGGTCAACGGTCCCAGCAGAGGGATTGATGTCGAGCACCTCGAGGCCGGCCGGAAGCACCTCGGATACGGTGATGTCGTGCGCTGTGCTGTGGGCGTCGTCGCCGTTCTTCAGCGTGATGGTGTAGACAATCTCATCGCCGCGGTTGGGGTTCTCGTCGGAGACCGTCTTGTGCAGTTCCAGATCCACAAGCGTCGCGTCCGCGCAGGACTCGTCGTCCTCGTCCGGCTCGCCATGGAAGTTGCCGGGAGTCGAATCGTGGTCTTCCTGGTCCGCGTCTTCGATCGACGCACAATTGCGGAGGGGCAATTTGTCGCTGTGGAACTGGAGGACGATCCCGAGCTCGACCCGGGAGCCGACCGAAATCCACTCGATGGTCCACTCCTTTTCATGCGGATCCCAGGATGCGCCTGAGGGAGTGTCCACGGAGACCACGTCTGCATAGGACGGGACGTGGTCTTTCACATCAACCCAGGTGGCTCTCTCGCTCGCATCATGGTCGTTCAGGACCACGATCTTGTAGGCGATCTTCTTCTCCCCGAAATGGGAAGCACCTATATCCACCGTCTTCTCTACTTCCAGATCGATAGTGGAGCCGCCGGTATTGGTGACCGCCGCGTGGGCAGGCGTCGCCAGCAGGAGTGCGAAGGAGGCAAACAGGAATAGGAGTCGATTCATGGCCGATCTGGTCCGGTTGGTTGATGGGCCAACCCGTCTCCCTCCGAGACGGGCCGGTGCCGATACAGCGTTGTCAACAACCCTGCCACCAGAACCTGCTGGTACCCAAAAGGCCTAAAAAGGCCTGTAATGACCGATTTGCCCCGCGCTCCTGTCCCAGAATGAGACCCCCTCAACGCAGAGCGGCCGCCCCCCGTGAGGGAGGGCGGCCGCGTGGCACTCGAACAAACCCGGATGACTGAGGGGCTGCCTCCGGGCCTTGTGTTCGAACGCTACTTGATGAGCGTGACCGGCATGGTGTTGTGCTGTCCGCCGGCCGACATGCGGATCAGGTAGGTACCGCTCGGGACCTGTCCGGCCTCGAAGGTGACGCGGTGCTGCCCCGCGGGGAGCAGGCCGTCCACCAGGACGGAGATCTCTCGTCCGAGGAGGTCATACACGGCCAGGTGGACGTTCACGGACTCGGAAAGCTCGAAGGGAATCGTGGTCTGCGGGTTGAAGGGGTTCGGATAGGCGGCCTTCAGGTTGAACCCGTCCGGGACGTCTGTCGATGCCTCCTCCGTAGAGGTGGAGGTACCGGCCGAGAGTGCAAGACCGTGCCCGAGGTAGATGCCCGAGCCACTGGTGCCGATGACCAGCGTCTGGGAGTCTTCCACCACCGCAAAGGCCAGGACCGGCAGGTCGCCGAAGCCGGCATCCTGCCAGACACCGGTGGCCGCGTTGTAGGCCAGGACACCGCGTCCCCACGTTCCGGCGAAGATGGTCTCGCCCATGAACGCAATGGTTCGGATGTCGTAGTACTGGCTGCCCTGTCCGAAGAGTTCCAGTTTGCCGTTCACCTGGGCGTAGACGCCCTGAGGCGTAGCGGCGAACAACTGCCCGCTGTAGGG
>JABDJZ010000108.1 GCA_013003255.1 Rhodothermales bacterium | reverse complement strand
GCGACGCGCCCGGGATGGTCACAAGGGCCGTTTCCTGCCGCCGGAATTTCAGCGCGTGGTACAGCTGCTTCGACTCACTGAGCGGGGTCCGGAGATCCTCAGTGCCGACCAGTACCATCGTGGGGGTCTGAATGTTTTCCACCAGGGAGAGCGGTGAGAACTTCCAATAGTTGTCGGGCTCCGACCACGGCATGCCGTCATACCGGTAGGTGTAGTAGCCGTTGTAGTTGTCCGCCACCAGGGTCTTGGAGATCCAGTTCACAACCGGCTTGGCCACGACGGAGGCGGCGAACCGGTTGTTCTTGCCCACCATCCAGGCGGTCATGATGCCGCCCGCCGAGCCCCCGGTGACGTACAGCCGGTCTTCGTCGATGAATCCGCGCGAGATGACGTCATCCACCGCACTCATTACGTCATCGTAGTCCTGACCGGGGTAGTTGTGGTAGAGGAGGTTGGCGAACTCCTGCCCGTATCCCGTCGAGCCCCGTGGGTTAGGGTACAGGACCACGTGACCGGCGGACGCATACAGCTGCATCTCGGCACTGAACCGGTCCCCGTAGTTTGATACCGGACCTCCGTGGTTCTCCACCAGGAGCGGGTACTTGAGGGAGGCATCGAAATCGGGCGGGTAGACAATCCAGGACTGGACGCGCCGGCCGTCGAAGGACGATTCGCTCCAGATTTCTTCCACGCGGGCCAGGCTGCGGGTAGCCATGAGGTCCGCATTCAGGTCCGTGATGAGGCCATGCTCTCCTTCGGGGCTCGCGATGGCCACATCGGAGATATGCCCGCCCGTGGAGTAGGTCCAGGCCACCGTACCGTTGGCCGCGATGGAGTAGTTGCCGCCTCCATACGGCCGCCCGACCGCTGTGCCTCCCAGGCCCGAGGCCACGACCTCGTGGCCGGTGTCGCTCAGACGCGCCACATAGGTGGTGCCTTCGGAGTCAAACGTGGCATAGACCGCGTTGCCGGACCAGGAGGGGTTCGAGAAGGACAGATCGGCATTCGGCGCCAACTGTCTCCGACCGGATCCATCCAGCGCCATCGTGTACACGTGCGTGTTCTGGTACGTCTCCTCGCGGTCATCGAACCCGGTATACGCGATCCGATCGTCGCTGGCCGCGGGGCTGGAGTCCGGGCCGAACCGATCCGTGAGCTGCTCGACTTCCCCCGTGGCAATGGACACGGCGTAGATCTCGGACTCCCGTCGGGCATATTCCCAGTCATCGTTCAGATTGCCGGAGAAGAAGAGGGTGGAGCCGTCCGCGCTCCATTCGGGAGACCCGTGATTGGCATCGCCGGAGGTGACCTGCCGCGGCGTGCCTCCCTCGGCAGGGACCACGAAGAGGTGCCGGAATCCGGGCTCGATGTACCCGCGACCGTCTGCCTCGTGGCGGACACGGGTCTCGATGTGCGGCGTGTCTGCCCATTCCGCGCCACGTGGTTTGGCCGGCATGCCCACGTTCCATCGGGTCTCGCCGGACGGGACGGTCATCGCAAACGCCAAATGTGTCCCGTCGGGGGACCAGGCAATCCCGCCCGGAGACCGTTCGAGCTGCGTGAGTCGAGCCACCGCACCGGTGTCTAGCCAAAGCAGGTGGATCTCCGACCCGTCATCGGACCCGGTGACGAACGCTATCCGCGAACCGTCCGGCGACCAGCGGGGGCTGGACTCGGTTCGATCAGATGCGGTCAACTTGCGGTGCCCGGTGCCATCTGCGTTCACCAGCCAGATGCGTCCTTCGCGCCGGTCCCTCTGGATGCTCATGCCGTTCCGGACGTAGGCCACCTGGGCACCGTCGGGAGAGATCTGGACATCGGAGGCCCATTCGAGTTCGAAGACGTCTTCGGGGCCAAAAGGGGTCTGCGCGTTCGTGGGCAACGCAAAGACGATCAGGAGAGACAGCAGGGCGAGGCGCATGGATGCGGGCGTCTTGGTGGGCCCGCAATATCGGCCTGCCGCGGAAGCGGGGCCAACTCCGCCCGTCTCAGTTCCCGAAGGCCTTCAACACCTCGCGTGTCAGGTCCCACCGGTTGAATCCCTGTCGCCCGTAATCCAGTCCCCGCCGCACGATCACCAGGTCATGCGTTGGCACCACGATCACAAACTGTCCTCGGTTACCCGCCGTGGAGTAGGCGGTCTTCGGGACGTCAGTCCGGTTATCCGGCACGAGCCAGAACTGGCCGCCATAGAAGTTGCCCCGCGGAGCGCTGGCGGGGGCAGGCGTGGTCACGAAATCGATCCACTCCTCCGAAATCAGCCGTTCGCCGTTCCACATGCCACCGTTCAGGTACAGCAGGCCGAATCGTCCCAGGTCCCGGGCATTCGTGTAGATCTGGCTGCTCATGATGAAGTCCCCGAAGCGGTCGGTCGAGAGGAGTGTGTTGCGCATCCCGATCTTGTCCAGAAGACGCTTCCGCGGAAACTCCAGATACGCCTGCGCATCGCCGATGGCTCGCTTCATGGCGTACACGGCCAGAATGGTATCGTAGTTTTCGTAGTCCCAGTAGGTGCCGGGCTCGCGCACCAGTGCCCTGGACAGCGCACCCTCCACCGAGGAGGCGCCGGCCCAGTAGGACAGTCCAGAGCCAGTGGCGTACTCCATGCCCCGGTTGTCGATGGGCTCCAGTCCGCTTGACATGTGCAGCAGATCCCGGAGCGTGATGGCGTGCCGCGGGTCCGTTTCGGGCGAACGGACTTCGGGGTTCCAGTCCAGATCCAGCGGTCCGTCCAACGAGAGGGCACCCTCATCCACCAGCATTCCAATCAGGGTCGCCGCGATGCTCTTGGCCGTAGACCAGGTCCGGGTCCGCGTTGAGATCTCGAAGCCATCGGCGTACCGCTCGTGGATAATCTCTCCCTTGTGAATGATCAACAGACTGAGGGTCCGCTGCTCCGGCGTGGGCCGGTTGAAGGACCAGTCTGACGCGGCCTGGAGCGCCTCCGCGTCGATGCCGGACAGGTCAGGATTCGGGTTGACCACGTCCCCCATTGGCCAAGCGGTGGTTTCCGGGTGCGTCTCCGGGTACGGGAGTTCCAGAATCGGCAGGTGGTCGATGTCGACGTATGTCTGATCGGGCGGCAGGATGACGCAGCCGATGCCTTCGCGGAACGCCGCCCGCATCGGCGGGACTCCGCCTGCGGCGCCGATGGTGACAGCCTTTCGCTCATAGTCTACCGAGTAGTCGCCGCCCCGTGCCGTCCCGACCGGGTTGCGCAGGTACTTCAGTTCGTCATCAAAGACCTGCTCGATGGTCCGGTTGGACGTGAAAAGCCCGTTGCACTGGAGGATGGCCTGGACGCCATGCTGGATCATGTCCCGGTTGAATCGCCAGTAGTCGTAGGTCTCCTGTTGCTGCTGGGCCTGGGCGGTCAGCGGAAGGAGTAAAGCGGCCAGCAGGAAGGCGTGTCTCATGGGGCGATGCATGGGATGGGGGATCACTCGATGGGTTCGGTCAGGATGGCCAGGAAGGTGCGGATGCCGTCGATGTAGTTGCCGACACGCAGGTTCTCGTTCGGGGAATGCTGGTTGTTGTCGGCATT
>JABDJZ010000322.1 GCA_013003255.1 Rhodothermales bacterium | reverse complement strand
GATCCGTGCCTCGTCGGCATCGTCCCGTGTCTGTACTTCGATGTCGCTGTGCTGTACGTCGATGAAGAGGATCTCGCCATCAGACACCTTGAAGGTCTCGTCGATCATGACTTTCCGGGAAGCGTCGGCGTCATCCTGATCCGAGTCGAAATCGAAGTCGAAGTCAAAGTCGAAATCAAAATCAAAGTCCGAGTCCTCGCTGGCGTCGGCGGGGGCCACGGCGATGGAGTAGGAGTAGCGGGCGTCGGCAACCTCTTCGTGATCGTCTCCGAAATGCTTGGCGACGGCCTGATAGAGGTTCAATGCGGCGAGTCCTGCGAGGACGATGAGGGCAATGCCCAGAAAGCGCGTTTTCATTGGGGAACTGGGGTGACGTTTCGAATTGGACACGGGAGGGCGTCGTGTGGTTTGCTACGCGAGCCTTTTGCAATGGTTACAGGTGTGCGAAATAATTAGCACCAGCGAGGGGCGCGTAGCCCGTTTCCTGCACTCCGGCCCTCGTTTCTTGACGGCAGCTGCCCTGCCCGATTTGCGCGATCTTGAATCCCCCCGGGGGCCTGAGAGCGTATATTTCCGGACTTCCCGGCCCGCGTCCCTCCATGATTCGGGCCTTCTTTTCAGACCTGCCGCTTCGGCGGCCGCCCGCGACCTCCCGACATGGAAAAGCGCTCCGCAGAGCACATTCGAAACGAGTTCCTGGAGTTCTTCCGAGAGAAGGAACACGAGATCGTGCCCAGTGCCTCCATTGTGCCGGACAACGATCCCACCCTGCTGTTCACCAACGCGGGGATGAACCAGTTCAAGGATGTCTTCCTGGGTGAAGGGACCAGGCCCTACGTGCGGGCGGCCGACACACAGAAGTGCCTTCGGGTATCCGGGAAGCATAATGACCTCGAGGAGGTGGGATACGACACGTATCACCACACGCTCTTCGAGATGCTCGGCAACTGGAGCTTCGGGGACTACTTCAAGAAGGAAGCCATTGCGTGGGCCTGGGAGCTGTTGGTCGACCGCTGGGGACTGGACCCGGACCGGCTCTACGCCACGGTTCACGAGGGCGATGAGAAGCTCGGCCTGGCGCCGGACGATGAGGCTGCCAACTTCTGGCGCTCGGAGACCACGCTAAATCCGGAGCACATCCTCTACTGCGGCAGCAAGGACAACTTCTGGATGATGGGGGACACCGGCCCCTGCGGTCCGTGCTCGGAGATCCATGTGGACCTGCGGACGGATGCCGATCGGGCCAAGGTGCCCGGCCGGGACCTCGTGAATGAGGACCATCCGATGGTGATGGAGATCTGGAATCTGGTCTTCATCCAGTACAACTCCCAGACTGACGGCTCGCTGAAGCCATTGTCCGCAAAGCACGTGGACACGGGAATGGGCTTCGAGCGCATCGTTTCGGTCCTGCAACAGACCGAGGGCAGCACGTACGACACAGACCTGTTTCGTCCGCTGCTGGACCAGGTGGCCGAGTTGTCGCCCCTCGACGGTCTTTCCAGCTATGACGAACTCGGTGCTACCGGAGATGAGGCAGACCGCATCCGCATCGCCCTCCGGGTCATCGCCGACCACATCAGGACGATTGCGTTTGCGATTGCGGACGGGGTGATGCCCGGCAATACCGGTCGTGGGTATGTCATCCGCCGGATTCTGCGTCGTGCGGTTCGGTACGGCTACCAGACCCTTGGCCTCAAGGAGCCCTTCCTATACCAGGTAGCTGGTACTGTGGTTGACATGATGGGAACGATGTTTCCCGAACTCGAGCGCGGCCGGGACTACCTGGTCCGCGTCACGCGTGCGGAGGAGGAGAGCTTCCTGGAGACGCTGGGAACGGGACTGTCCTTCTTCGAGCGGCTGCTGCCACACGTCAAGGCCGGGAGTGGCATGGACGTGGCCGCTTTGCGCAAGGACTCCAAGGCACTTGACCTCCTTTCCAAGGCCTTCCCGGATGATGACCGGGATCGCGCGGTGGAGCGGTTCGCCAAGGCGGCGGCGGAGTCGAACCTGGCCGGCGAGATTGCCTTCCTGTTGCACGACACCTACGGTTTCCCGGTTGACCTGACCCAGCTCATGGCGCGTGAGGAAGGCGTGGGCGTCGACATGGCGGGATACAACGCCTCGATGAAGCAGCAGCGGGAGCGTGCGCGTGCGGCCACCAGCTTCAAGGTGGATCAATCCGGTTCCGACAGTTGGACCACCGTCTCGCACGGTGACACGGCCTTTGTGGGGTATGATCGCTCCAGCGTCGAAGGCGCCGCCGTACGAGCCATGCGCCAGATGGGCGAGGGCTCCGAGGCCCGCTACGAACTGGTATTAGATGAAACCCCGTTCTACGCCGAATCCGGCGGTCAGGTGGGTGACACCGGGACCCTGCGGATTGGCGATGAGGAGATCGCGGTGCTGGACACCGTCAAGGGGACCGGCCAGACCGTGCATGTAGTGGACCGGCTTCCAGGGGACGCTGACGCGCCGGTCTCGGCCCAGGTGGATGTGGCTCGGCTCTCGCGCATCAAAAAGCACCACACGGTGACCCACCTGATGCACGCCGCGCTGAGGGAGGTGCTTGGCCCCCACGTTCAGCAGAAAGGCTCGTTGGTGGCACCCGGACAGCTGCGTTTCGACTTCAGCCACTTCGAGCGCGTCACGCCCGATGAACTCAAGCGCGTGGAGCAGCGCGTCAACGAGGTGATCCAGCGCAACATTGCCAAGGGCGAGGATCGTGAGG
>JABDJZ010000303.1 GCA_013003255.1 Rhodothermales bacterium | reverse complement strand
CTCCGGAACAGGGGTCTCCTTCACGAATGACCTGCAGGTGTCCGGTGAACTGACAGCCACGGCCGGGGACCACATCCTACCGGGGTCCACTTCAGCGGACGTGCTCCGCGTTACGGGCGGGAGCATGCGAGTCCCGGCTGGCGGCACGCTGGCTGTTTCGAGCGATGTTTCGGTCAGCGGCGGCACCCTGGGTTTCGATGACGGCGCACGTCTCCTCTTTGGGGGCAGCATCCAGACCTCGGACGCCGGCGTAACGGGCGCCCCTGTGCTAGGCATCACCACACCGGGATCACACACGGTTGCGATGCAGGGCCTTCCGCAGATTGCCAGCCTTGTACTTGACGGCCCCGCGGAAGGCACGATCCGGCTTACTCAACCGATAGCCATTCGGGATGACCTTGACCTGACCACTGGTCTCGACCTGGTTCTGGATGCTCCTCTTACGCTCTTGGCAGATCTCATCGTTGAAGGCGGGGGTGGCCTGACTGCGGGCGCGGGCGGCTCAGTAGTTTTCGGTGGCAACCTCCAGGAAGTGCGCGGCCCTGTCGCGCTTCCTCCCACATCAGTGGGAGCGGGAACGGTTCGAATGCTCGCTGCCACCATCGAAGGAGACCTTTCCGTTGGATCGGGCCGCCTGGTCATCCCGCAGGGCGACACGCTCTCAGTCTCCGGTCACACTACGGTGCAGGGCGGCGAACTGGCTCTAGAGGATGAGGGTGTACTGGAGGCGAATGGGCTCTCCGGCGCCGGACTGGTAAGCGGGGCTACCGGATCCGTACTCGATCTGGCAGGCGAGTCGGATCTAAGCAGCCTGGCCATCAACCTGAATGACGGCGTGCTCCGTTTTTCGGGAGCATCCTACGGCGTCGTGCTCCCGCCTTCGCTCTCACTCGGCGCCCTGGAGGCCAGCGCCGTGACCGCTACCCTGCTCAACGGGAGCACCATCGAGGTTTCCGGGGGCACGTTGATCGCAGGCGTCCTCAACCTGGGCTCAACCGTGCTACGCCCCAACGGGGGTCTCACCGTGGGCGGCTCCTACTCCGGGCTGGCTGAACTCCGCACCGCGGGCTCCCTCCCGTCCGGCTCCGGCGTTTTCGGTGACCTGTTGGTCCAATTGCCCTCCGGCATCGACACGCTGACTCCGGCGGCACCTGAGCTTCGCCTTCAGGGTGAGCTGGTTCTGGACCGTGGGCGCCTGGACCTGGGCGCAGGGCAACTACTTTTTGTCGGCGACGAGGCTGGACTCGCGTTCAACCTGCGTGATGCCTCACCCCAGGACGGCTCCCAGGACGGAGCACTGATCGGCGGAACCATCAACCCGGACAACGCGCCCTTCGACCTGCGATTGTACGGAGCACTGAGCAGCCTGTACATGCCCTCGCGCGAGTACACCTTCGGCGACATCCGCGACCTTCATATAGAGACCTCCGACGCGCTGAATGATCCGCCGGTTTTCGGCGTCCAGCTAACGCAGGCCCTCGACGTGTCCCGCTCCGTGATTCTGGGCACCGATGCCCTGCTGCGTCTCGAATCATTCGATCTCACTTCGACGGGTCCGGGAACGCATTCCATTGCGGGCCGCATCGTGGGCGCGGGTAGCCTTCGTATCTCCGGGGGCTCTCTGACAGGCCGCTCCGTTTCAGGATTGGCCGTGCTGGGGGGCCCGTCAACTACCGTGGTGGACGTGGGCACACTTGACCGGCTACAGGTGGATGCCGCCTCCGTCACGCTGCGCCCTGCCACCTCGATGTCGATCTCCGAGTCGATCTTCCTTTCAGAGGCAAACGTCGAGATAGACGGACGGTTGGAGTTGTCCGCTGAGGGGACGTTGACCGTCGCAGGAACCGCGGTGACCCTGCACCCTGACCACGCCGTCTATACAGGGAGCAACGCTACCCTCATCGTCGACTCGGCGTCCACCTGGTCACTTGGTCCGGGCGAAACGGATCCAACCATTGCTGACGGTGGATTCCTGGTCCTGGCCGGTGCTGCCACGCTGGCCATCGCCCCGGAACTCCCACGCCTTATGGTGGCCCCCACAGACGCGGCCACCTCGGATGATGTCCTGCTTTCTGAGGATCTGACGGTCGGTGATCGCCTTGTGGTGGTAGACGGCGACTTCTTCCTTGAGAGTCACAACTTGATTCTGGCGGGCTCCCGGAACGTGCTGGACGCGGATGGAGAGGCGCGCGATGGCGGAGGCGACGCGTTCTTCGGCGATTTCGCTGGCGATGGAGGTGACGTGGTCCTGGCGGGTAGTGGCACAATCACCCTGGGCAACGACATCCAGCTGAACTCTGCCAACCTGAGGATGCGGGCCCCCACGGGCACGGATTCCGTTCGCGTACGATCAACCGGCATGCCCCGCGAGATCATCCTCTCAAACAAGCAATTCAGCCTGGAGTCGGGCGTCCTGGATCTGGGACTGAATGATCTGGTGCTTTCCGGCTCTTCCGAATCCGTGTTTCGCGCCACGGGCGGGCGCCTCGTGGGTGCGGCAGACCCGAAGCTTCCCGCGCTTGCCCCCCCCAGCCTTCTGGATACGGGACTTTTTCCGTTCAACGATGATGACTACGGCGAGTTGGTCCTGGGCGCTGGCGCGGCGTCTGTGGTGCTCGAATCCTCGGTATCCCTGGACAATGTCCGACTCCAGGGCAATCTGGCACTTCCCGCGACGGGACGAACGCTGACTGTCGCCAAGCGACTCGCCATCGGCCGAGGGGGAGCACGGCTGACGGCGGCGGCCGATGAGCAGTTGCAAATTGGTCCCGGAGCGGTGATCGTACAGCAGGGCGGAGGGCTTCTGGCCCGGGCACCCGCCTTCCTGGGCGCTTATGATGTCTTCTACGACCTGCACGATGGAAGCATCTCCGGGCAAGCCTCGGGGTATTCCGGGGTACTGACTGCAGGTCCCGAACTGACCGCTGGATTCGATGAGGTTCGGCGCATCGGCAGCCTTGCCAACGGGCCGAACGGGGTGCGCTTCAGCGGACCACTGCGTGTCTCTGACGGGCTGGCAGTGTGGGGTGGGTCGCTGATCCTCAATGGTGGGCTGGCGTTTGAGAGCGGTGCCACACTCACGCTGGCGGCGCTTGAGCTCCAATCTCCGGCGACACTGGACGCAGGCACCGGCTACCAGACGGAAGGACCCATCAGCGTGGCCGTCTCCTCTCCTTTCGACGACCTGATCCTCGGACCCAGCCTGATCCCCGACGGTGCTCAAATCGGCTCCCTGGAGATCGCGGCCGGCATGGAGGCCGACAGCAGGGTGTTCCTCGGCAAGGCGTTGACCGTCGGAGACCTTGTGATTGCCCTGAATGATCTCCAGGACGTGTTGAATCTCAACGGCAACCCGCTGACCGTCAGTGGCGCCTCGCGGTTCACGGGCGGTACGGTGACCAGCGGCCCCTTGGCGATTCTCGCCACGGATACAGCTGAGATCATGCCCGACGCGTCGATGGTTGGTGCCGTGGTGCTGGAGGCTTCCGGCGTGGTCGAACTCGATGGCGCCTTCCAGGGGCTCGTCCTCGACGTGGGTTCAGATCTGAACGTTCGAGGAGATTTAGGCTCGTCAGTCTCTGTCTTTGCAACCGGGGCGGCACAGACGCTGAGACTCCTGGCCGGCGACGAGACCATCGGCGGGCTGGCCCTCGTGCAGCCCCCGACAGAGCCAACGGGCACACTGACCATCGAGGGCGGATCACTCAGCCTTTCGGCATCGCTGCGGCTGGAGCGCGGCCTGCTCGATACCGGCGACACGTTCCTAACGCTTCCAGGAGACCGTGCAGGTGTGGTTCGACCGGCCGGCAGCGAGAGCCACATCATTGGTACCGTTCGCCAACAGGTGCCTGCAGCCGCGACGGCTCCCTACACCTTCCACCTGGGGACCTCCGGCGCCTACAGGCCGCTGGAGTTTCGCCCTGACAATCTCCTTTCCGCCACCACGCTGACGGTCCGGCACTTCAACCAGGTGCCTACCGGCAAGAACGGGTTTCCATTAACGACGATCGCGGATACGGCCCCGTATGGCTGGGGCATCCAGAGCTCGGTCAACTTCGCCGAGTCACAGGCTTATGACCTCAGCGTTTCCGTGCCTGTGGACGACGCGCCTGATGGACGGGGATTGATCGCCCAGACGACCGGGTTGCTGGGGCCTTGGCGACTCCCTGCCGGACAGGTCCTGTCCACCGGTCCGGACCGACTCCTGGCTGCTGCCACAGGCCTGCGAGGCGGGCTCTCCCCGACCGGAGGACGCTTCACCATAGGGTTAGGGAATGACCGTGGCGAAGAGACCGGCGTCATCCAGGCTGTCCATGCCGATGCCACGCCTGGCTTGTCGGAGACATCACTCCTTCTGGACCAGGACCTGGCTACCCAAATTGCGTGGCGCTCGGCAACACCGGGCGTGCACGTCGAGATGTTTGGACAGGCCCAGTTCGAGGCCCGCCGAACTGCCGGATCCGCGCTGGCCTTCCCTCTTCCAGTTGCGGCGGACCACCTGTCGGCGGCTGTGATCGCCCCGGGCAACCGGGTGATTGCTGTCGACGACATACCATCCGCCTCGCCATTTTCCGCTCGCGTGCAGCCATGGTTTGTCCATGCTGGACCGGACCTCGGTGTCGTGGACATAGAGTACGCCGGGCAGTCGGTCCGTCTCGCCCCGTTTGAGAGTGCCACCACCGTTTCCATTCTGGCGCAGCCCACAACCTTCGTGGTGCGAGACGGCTCGTCCCGGGCGGTCATCGGACACCGGTTTGACCTGGCGCAGGCGGCCGGCGAGACCGTTGGTTTTGTCCTGGCCGGGTACGAGACCATTCCGGGAGGTGCTCCTGCCGATGTCGGGCTGGAACTCTGGATGGTTCGCGGCGACGGGTCGATTGAGGCGGGCGTTGTGACCACGGAGACCAGTGATCCGTCCGAGGTACCACTGCAGTTTACCCTGAAGGGCAACTACCCCAACCCGTTCAATCCCAGTACGACCCTTCGCTTTGACCTGCCGGCATCCGCGAGCGTGACCCTGGAGGTCTATGATTTGCTGGGCCGCCGCCTGACGCGAATTGATGCTGGCGAATACCCTGCAGGGGCCGGACAGGCCCTGGACTTTGATGGATCGGCGCTGGGATCCGGCATCTACCTATACCGGGTGACGGCGGGCGAAAACCACGGAACGGGACAGTTCGTGGTGCTGAAGTAGGGCTGCCACGCGGCGAAACTGGGTCTTCGAGGGCCGCCGCGCGGACCAGACCGGATGTTGGATGGCCGCCGCTCACCTGGTCTCCCGCGCCGCCGAACGCAGCCCTGCCTACATCCCAATCCCGATCCCCGGCCGCATCACATTGGGCGAAACCGCCAGCGTTTCGCGCCTGACGAGTCCGAACTCCAGCCCGTCGTAGTCCCGTCGCTCGACGACAACGGACTCACCATCCAGGGCCACGATGTTGTAGGAATTCGCGGTCTTGTCGGGCCCGCGCCCCCTTGAGGATGTAGCCGTCCCCGCGTGAACAAGCAGAGGCCCCTCGTCGGAGCGAACATTCTGCACGACATGCAGATGGCCTGAGAGCACCACGTGTACGCGCGATTCCGCAGCGGCTGCCAGCAGTCCCCGTCCTCCGACTGCCACATCAGCCTTAGAGGCATGCGGCATCGGTGCCAGCGGATGGTGCACGACCAGTACGCGAATGTCCGGACCACCCTTAAAGGCCTCCCGGACTCGCTCGGAGTGGGCGGCCGTCACCAGTCCACCCTTCACCGTCTTGCCGTGCGCCGAGTTCAGTCCCAGCACCCAGGCCTTCGGCAGTTTGAACAAGGGCGAAAGATCATCCGTGATTACGTCCTCGAACCGACCAACAGGGCGCCCAAGTCGGCGAGCCGGCCACCACATGGGCCACACATCATGGTTGCCCGGGACAACCAGGACCGGCACCTGAAACGCGTTGACAAACTCGAACGCGGCCTTGTACTGCCAGGAGTAGGCCCGCTGGGTCAGGTCCCCGCTGATTGCCACCATGTCCGGCTCCTGCGCATGGACATCCTTCAACAGGGCGTCCACCACGCCTTTGCCCTTGATCCGCCCGAAGTGGACGTCGGAAATGTGAGCAATTCGCGTCAAGAGGTGGGAACGCGAAGGGGGAGATCAGGCATCACCGAGGAAGTGAGCGGGTATCGTTCGGGGCGGCGAAGGGCATCGAGGTGCAAGTCAACCTGAAGCGCTTCCCAGTGTAGGTGGCTTTCAGACCAACGTTCCACGGCCCTAACATCCTGTTCGGACCCGTACCTAAACCACGGATATCGGTCATAGGGCAAGAAGAACTCGCACGCGGGTTCTTCGCCGAGCCTCAGGGCGATGCCTTTCTCATCGACGCGTGTAACCTCAGCTGAGAAAGTGCCGCCTCCAGGCTTCGAGTATGATGTCTCTGTTGACTCGGACATGTCGAATAATACGACGGGGTCCGATACAGCCCTCAGCCTAGAGAGCACTCATTCGCCCCGAATGCAACACCCCCTACAGCAAGAACCCTAGCGGCTCCTCCAGATACTGCTT
>JABDJZ010000288.1 GCA_013003255.1 Rhodothermales bacterium | reverse complement strand
GGCTTGCACCCGTGATGACGATGGTCGCCATCAGTGCCCGTTGATCAGGCGCATGAACTCGGCGCGTGTGTTGGCGGAGTCCAGAAACAGCCCCGACATGGCGCTGGTGGTGGTACTGGAATGCTGCTTCTGCACACCACGCATCACCATGCACATGTGATTCGCCTCTATGACCACAGCGACACCCTGCGGATTCAGCACGCGCTGGATGGCGTCCCGAACCTGGATGGTAAGCCGCTCCTGGACCTGCAAGCGGCGGGCAAAGACATCCACAACACGGGGCAGCTTGCTGAGACCCACGATCTTGCCATCCGGGATGTAGGCCACGTGCGCCTTACCAAAGAACGGAAGCATATGGTGCTCACACAGCGAGTAGACCTCGATGTCCTTGACCAGGATCATCTCGCTGTAGTCCTCATGGAAGACCGCCTTCTTAAGGATGGCCTCCGGGTCCTGCGCGTATCCCTGAGTCAGGAATTGGTAGGCCTTCGCCACCCGTTCCGGCGTCTTGAGCAGTCCCTCCCGATTGGGGTCTTCGCCGATGCCTTCCAGGATGTCGCGAACCCGGGTGCCGATGTCCTCGGTCACCTTGGGGTCATACACGTGTTCGTTTCGGTAGGCAGGCACAGTCAATTCGGAAGGGCTATTCACCTCGGTACTCAACATAATTGCGGGGGGTCTCAAAAAGGCGGATGGACGTGAGTTTGCCCGAGGGCAACGCATCGACCAACCGGTGCCAGATCGCGACGGCGAAGTTCTCCGTCGAGGGCAGGATCCCCTGCATGAAGGGGACGTCCAGGTTCAGGTTGGCGTGATCGCAGATATCGATGACCTGTCTGTTCATAATGGTCTTGAGCTCCGCGAGGTCAATCACGTAGCCGGTCTCGGGTGACGGCTCCCCACTCACGGTAACCTCCAGTTCGTAGTTGTGCCCGTGCCAGTTCGGGTTGTTGCACTTCCCGAAAACGGCCCGATTCCATTCGTCACTCTGCTCCGGATTGTGGAGTCGGTGCGCGGCATTGAAGTGAGCCCGGCGTGTGACGTGGACGATTGACATGGAGTAATGACCTGAGTTGGAGCCTTTTGACTGCACGGTATATCATTTGTTCGAACAACAGTTGCGCACGCGCGCCGAACCGAGCGTGGATGGGTTGAGCGGTAGGCTGGTTGGGACGGGACTATATTTGGGTAACCCACCCCACCCGAGATGGCTGACAAGACCCTGTTTCAGCGGATCGAGTCCGGAGAGATTCCTTCCGACATCATTTACGAGGACGAGCATTGCTTCGCCTTCCGGGACATCAACCCGCAGGCTCCCACTCATGTCCTCGTGGTGCCCCGAAAGCCCATCGCCACGTTGAATGATTTGGTGGACGAGGACGCCGCGCTGGTCGGGCAACTCTTTCTGGCGGCCAAGCAGATAGCCGCAGACGAGGGGCTGGACGATGGCTACCGGACCGTCTTCAACTGCGGGGAGAAGGCGGGCCAGACCGTCTTTCACATCCATCTGCACCTGCTCGGTGGCAGACGATTGGGTTGGCCGCCCGGATGAAATGCCTCCGGCTCGCCTGCCTGACAATGTGCTTCTTGCCCGCCGGTTGGGCCGGAGCTCAATCCGTCACCTACGACGGAGGCTTTGAGCGTGCCGTAAACCGCTATCGATGGACCGCCGGCCTGGAAACCAGCGGACGCGTATCCGGCTGGGAATTCGGGGCTACCAATCGCTACCAGTCGGACGCGTTCATCCTGTTCGATGACCGGCTGAGTTTCAGGGATGTGAACGCGCTGCGGTTGAACGCCCGAAGACCACTACGTGGCCAGTCCTCGGTCGTGGCGCGCGGTCGTTCCGATTGGTTCAGTCTCAGCGACGTGCTCAGCCAGAGTCTCTATGGTGGCGTTTCCCTGCGCGTGTCGGGTCTCTCGATCTCCCCGTTCATCGGCGTGGCCATGGACCGTCGACCGAGAGCCCGCGCGGAGGACGGAGGCACTCCGCTCAAGACGGATGCGGGGCCAGCCTTCGGCGCCGAGGTCGCACTCCCACGAAGGGAGACGGGCGGCTACGCGGTGGAGTTCTCCGGCCAGGGATTCCGGGAGCAACTCGGGCCGCGCGCCGGTGCGTTCGCACGCATCAACGGCAGTGCGGAGCGCGCCTTTGAGCAGACAGTGCTGAGGCTTGAAGTGCAGGGCGGCGGAGCGCGCCGGGATGCCTACCAGGCCGCCTCGTTCCTGAATCGGGGCGATGCGCCCAGGGAGTCCGAGACCGTGGAATCAACCCGAAGCGACACGCTTGGTGCAGCCTTGCGGATAGCGTCTCCGGTCGCCGAAAACGTATCACTTTCCGGCAGCCTGGCGTTCAACGCCAACAACCGTCGGGTCCGGACGCTCAGGGCGCCGTCGGATGCCCTGTTCTTTGATTCGGACTTCTCGCGCCGAACCGTGGATGCCGAGCTGTCCACCCTCTACCGGTCCCGCGAAACGCAAATCCGCCTCGGCTTTCAGGGCGGCGCGGAGATTGAGCGACGCAGTCTGGCCAATGAAGAAGATCTCCCCACCACCCAGGCGTCCCAGAAGCGGGACCTGCTGAGTCAGGCAGACTATGACCGTGGGTATGTGACCCTCCAGGCCAACCTCCGGGTCCCCGTCAGCCGGCGCGTGGTGCTGGTCCTGGACGGGTCCGCGAACGCCATTCGGCACGATACCCCGATCATCAACCCGGATGACCGCGATGAGGTGTTCTACAGCGGCCGGGCCTCCATGCTCTTCCGACCTTCCCGGATATTGGAGGCGGACGTCCAGGTGAATGCCACGCACTACCACACTGTGTATTTGAAGTCGGCGCGATCGGCCGAAAACAACGTGCAGCAGGGGCTGCGATTTCGTCCGGCAGTGCGCTGGCGCCCTGCGCCCGGCACGCGCATCAATCTGAGCTCCGAGGTACGCGCGACGTACACCGTGGACGACTTCACGCTGGCGGGCCGGCGCCCCACGGATCAGGCCGCGCGCGAACTCCGATACGACCTGGACGTGGAGCACGCGTTCGATGAAGGACTTCGCGCCCGTGCCGAGGTTCGGTTGAGTGATCTCCGGCTGGGGCGTTTCCTGGACGAGCAGTTCGCGGAGATCCCCATCGATACCCTGCGGACATACGGCGGGTGGTTTCGCCTTCAATCCGGGACTCGTGTGGCGGCGGAAATCGGTCTCCGTGTGTTCATTAGGACGGATTTCGACCGGTCGGCAACAGTCCGATACGCCCGGGTGGATGAGGCCGGGGTGCCTGTCCTCGACGCAAGCGGCAACGCCCTGACGACCACCATCAGCCGTCCGGGTCGGCAGCGCATTGCCCAGATCGGACCGACGTGCTCGCTCACCTGGCCGATGCGAAGCGGCGTCCTGCGGTTCGACGGTTGGTACACCGTCCAGCGGGTTTCCAGGAAGCTATACGGGGATCTTCCGGACGGTTCAGCCGATCTCATCCGCGCCGCGGCCCGCAACGGGGAGCGGACCATCATCCCCAACCTTTCCCTTTCCATGCGATGGGCCCTCTGATGTCAAAGACCATCGCGGTAACTGGCGGCATCGGGTCCGGAAAGTCCACGGTCTGCCGTCTCTTTGAGGAGTGGGGCGCCGCCGTCTTCTACGCCGATGACGAGGCCAAGCGGTTGATGACCCGGGACCGGCAGCTCAAGGCGGATCTCAAGAAGGAATTTGGGGAGGAGGCCTACAGGGAAGATGGGTCGCTCAACCGCCCGTTCCTGGCGAAGGAGGTTTTCGGCGACGCTACCCGTCTCGAGGTGATGAACGGGCTTGTACATCCCCGTGTCTATGAGGCATTCGACCGGTTTGCCTCGGAAGCCCGACTTTCAGGGGCGCCCCTCATCGTCCGGGAATCGGCCCTGCTTCCGGAGGGAAGGGCCCGCGAAGGACTCGACGAGGTCGTGGTGGTCTCCGCCCCGGAGACCGTCCGGGTGGAGCGGGTTCGGCAGCGGGATAGCGTTGTCGCTTCCGACGTGCGCCGTCGCATGGATCACCAGAAGTCCGAGGATGAGTTCGTGGCCGGGGCAGATCGTATCCTGCAGAACAAGGGGTCGCTGGATGACCTCGAAGACGCCGCCGCCCGGCTGTTCGCCGAATTGACGGGAAGCCCCCCGCACTCCGATATGGTTACCGACCCCTATCCACCGCTGTCACCCTCGCTGCCCACCTGGGGGAATGCCGTCACCCGGTTCGTTGGGCGCCTGATCCTCGGACTGGGAGGCTTCCGATGGGTCGGGCCCATGCCGGACCTGAAGAAGTTCGTGCTCATCGGGGCGCCGCATACCAGCAACTGGGACTTTGTGTACGGCATGGCGCTACTCATGGCGCTCGGCGTGCGGGTCAACTGGATCGGCAAGCACACCATCTTTCGGCCGCCATTCGGCGGATTCATGCGATGGCTGGGTGGTGTCCCCGTGGACAGGAGTCGCACGGATGGCCTCGTGGCCCAGGTATGCGAGGCCATGGAGAAGGCCGACAAAATGATCATCGGACTCGCGCCCGAGGGGACGCGAAAACCGGTGGACCGGTGGAAATCCGGATTCTACCGGATAGCCGTGGGTGCCGGCGTGCCCATCATGGTGGGGATGATCGACTTCGGCCGAAAAGAGCTGCGGGTAGACTCCGTGTTTGAACCGACGGGCGACGCCGAGGCAGACATGGCCGCCATCCGGGCCCGGTACAAGGGCGTCAAGGGAAAGCATCCACGAAATTTCGTGGATTGAGAAAACTGCCAGCCCGCCCGCGGGCGTGGGGTGCGCCGCTCTAGAGAATTCGGCGCAGCACTTCTTCGTCGTGGGGAGAATCCTGCCCCAGAATCATGTGGCCCATCCGGTCGCGCTTGGTTTCCAGGTACCGGGCATTCACCTCGTTGGGGGCAATCTCGATGGGGACTCGCTCCACGATCTCCAATCCGTATCCGTTAAGCGCGACGCGCTTCTGCGGGTTGTTGGTCATGAGGCGCATCTTCCGGATGCCGAGGTCCCTCAGAATCTGGCAGCCGATCCCGTAGTCCCGGTGATCCATCTGGAATCCCAGGGCCTCGTTGGCCTCGACCGTGTCCATGCCTTCCTCCTGGAGCTTGTACGCGCGGAGCTTGTTGACCAGCCCGATCCCTCGGCCTTCCTGTTTCATGTAGAGGACGACGCCCTGGCCCTCGCGGTCCACCTGCTGAAGTGATCGGGCGAGCTGGTCGCCACAATCGCACCGCTTGGATCCGAAGATGTCGCCGGTCACGCACTGCGAGTGCACCCGAACGAGTACCGGCGTGTCCTCATCCCAGGTCCCGCGGACCATGGCCAGGTGGTTGTCTCCCGAGAGGCGCTCTTCGAACGCTACCAGACGAAACTCTCCGAAACGCGTCGGCATGTCCACTTCCACCAGACGCCGAATCAGCATCTCGTGCTTCATCCGGTAGGCAACGAGATCCTTGATGGTGATAAGCTTCATGCCGAACCGCTGTGCCACGGGAATAAGATCCGGGACCCGGGCCATCGTCCCGTCCTCGTTCATGATCTCCACCAGGACCCCGGCCGGCTGCAATCCGGCCAGGCGAGAGAGGTCCACCGCAGCCTCGGTGTGACCGGCGCGCCGCAGCACGCCACCGGCCTGCGCCCGAAGCGGGAATACATGTCCGGGTCGGCCGAAGTCGTTCGACGTTGCCCGGGGATCTGCCAGGCCACGTATGGTCTTGGCGCGGTCCTGTGCTGAAATCCCGGTTGTGGTTCCGCGGGCGTAGTCTACCGACACCGTAAACGCTGTGTCGTAGAGGGCCGAGTTGGCGTCGACCATCATGTCCAGGCCCAGCGTCACGGAGCGCTCGCGGGTGATGGGTACGCAGATCAAACCGCGCCCGTGGGTGGCCATGAAGTTCACGGACTCAGGCGTAACCAGTTCGGCCGCCCCCACGAAGTCGCCCTCGTTTTCGCGGTCTTCGTCATCCACGACGATGACCAGGCGCCCGTTGCGGATGTCTTCGAGCGCGTCCTCGATGGAATCGAAGCGGATGTCGGATGCGGGATCTTTCGGCATCCGCGTTGAACCAGCCCTCACCCCAGAGGTTCGTTGAGCCAGGACCAAGAACAACCAAGCACGGATATGCAGCAGCGCAGACTTGGCAACACGGACCTCTCCCTGACCACCGTGGGTCTCGGCACCTGGGCCATCGGCGGACCCTGGGATTGGGGCTGGGGCGCCCAGGATGATGAGGCCTCCATTCGGACCATCCACGAGGCGCTCGATCTGGGCATCAACTGGATTGACACGGCGCCGTGCTATGGCCTGGGTCACTCCGAAGAAGTCGTAGGGCGCGCCATTGCTGGTCGTCGGGATCAGGTGATTGTGGCCACCAAGTGTGGCCTGGTGTGGGATGAGCCGGCCTCCGGGACCACCTACGGCCGGCTCAAGCGCGACTCAGTCCTCAGGGAGGCCGACGACAGCCTGCGCAGACTGGGTGTCGACGTGATCGACCTGTACCAGATCCATTGGCCAAACCCGGCGGCTGACATCCGCGAGGCGTGGGAGGCCATGGCTACCCTGGTGGAGGCGGGGAAGGTCCGCTACATCGGCGTGTCGAACTTCTCCGTCGAGCAATTGGAGGCCATCCGGGACATACACCCGGTGGCTTCCCTGCAGCCCCCATACTCGATGCTAGAGCGCGGTTTCGAGGCCGGTTTGGAGGACTACTGCGAGGCGCAAGGCATCGGTGTTGTGGCGTACAGCCCCATGCAGGCTGGACTGCTGACCGGGAAGTTTGACCGCGATCGCGTGGACTCCCTGCCGGCGGACGACTGGCGACTGAAAAACCGGCACTTCAAGGAGCCCGGATTCAGTCGAAATCTGGAGATCGTCGGGGCGCTCAGACCCATCGCCGAGGACCTGGGCTGTACGCTGGCCCAACTGGCCATCGCTTGGACGCTTCGTCGCCGCGTGGTCACCTCAGCCATCGTGGGCGCCCGGCGTCCGGGGCAGATTGGGGAGACCGTCCCCGGAGGCGAGGTGACTCTGCCAGACGCTGTAGTCAGTGCTATCGACCAGATTCTGGGTGGGCGCTGAGTCGGCGCGGTTGGCGAAGCCAGACCAGAGATCCCACCGCAGAGGGCAGCAGCACGTTCAGGAAGTAGAGGAGGAGGGAGGCATTCAGCGCGGCCTCGGCCGAGATCCCCAGAGCGCCGAACACCAGGACTGCCGCGCCTTCGCGAATGCCCAGTTCCGCAAAGCTGAGAAGGGGAAGCAGCAGCTTGAAGCTCAGCGTGATGAGCGCGGCCGCGGACAGCAGCAGTTGCGGGGCCAGGTCCGGCGCCATGGCGGCGGCCAGCAGTCCGAACTGCAGCGCCAGCAAGGCATAACGGGCACCGTGGGCCAGCAGGAGACCCAACCGCTGGGGACCACCGAGCCGGGAAAGAAACGCAAGGCGATCCTGAAAGCCGAACGGCCGCACGATTCGCTGGAGGAGCGGCGGCCACACCATCGGCGCCAGTGAAAACACGGCCACAGTCACGGCCGCCAGCATAAACCAGCCTGCCCCGACGAAGTCAAACCAGCTGCCGGCGGCTGCGGCCGCCAGTGCCAGCGGGACGGGGTACTGGAGCAGTCCTTCCACGGCCACCGCCACGGCCCAGGTCCGGCGGCTTCCGCGGGGCATCAACTGTGGTCGGGTCGCGTAGTCCGCCACCCGACCCGGCGTCCAAACGGCAACCGCGTGGCTGCCTACGTATGCCTTCAGGGCCTCGGTCAGCGTCAGGACGGCGTCAACGGAACGGCCCAGCCACTGCCAGAGCGCGGCGCGGGCAATTAGTTGTACCGCCGAAAGCACCGCTGCGGCTGCGACCAGTCGCCAGTCAGCATCGGCCAGGGCGGCAGACATCTCAGGCAGGTCCACGGCCCGTCCGACCAGGAAGAGCACGGCACCGGCCAGGGCAAACCGAAAGATCGCGGTCCAGGGGACGCGCCGCAGAATCGAAGACGTGGAATCTTCCCCCGGAGGCCGCCCGGGCGACTCCGACACGATCAGTCCTTGCCGGCCACGTTGGAAAGTGCGCTCTTCTCAACGCGCAGCTTCACGGTGGCGTCTACCTGGAGCAGCACACTGGTCTCATCCACCTGGGTCACGGTACCGTGAATCCCACCGATCGTGACCACCTTGTCATTCTTCTTGACGGCCGAAATCATCTCCTTCCGCTTGTCTTCCTTCTTCTTCTGCGGCCGGATGATCAGGAAGTAGATGATCAGGAAGATCAGAATCAGCGGCAGGAACATCTGCAGCGGATTTGCAGGGTCGCCCACCTGGGCAAGGGCAAAGAACGTGTTCACGGTGGTGGGGATTGATTGGGTTCAGGAGACGGTTGGGGCCGCCCGGCCGGTCAGGCGGTCAGCACGCGCCAGTAGAATCCGGGGGTCAG
>JABDJZ010000261.1 GCA_013003255.1 Rhodothermales bacterium | reverse complement strand
CCCCATCAGCGAGTCGACGGCGTCCTGAAAGTCCAGGTGCGCGTGGGCACGAATCGATTTCGGAACCGGGACGTCTGCAGCCGCCATCAGGCGATTGCTGTGCATCTTGTCCTGGCAGGCAACCACGTCCGCGTGCTCGGGCAGGCTGAGCAGTCCGGGGAACGAATCGCGGTTCTCGGACAGCCATCCGACCTCCGGATCCGGCTGGGGGTGCACCAGCGAAACGCGCTCGATGGCGATGATTTTCAGGAGGGCCTCCTCATAGCCCGGCTCATCGCAGCGTGGGATGACGTAGGACGCATCGGCGTCCGTACAGGCCAGGTGGAAGGTGTTGGTGTCGGTTCCGACGATGTAGAACGGCTCGGGGGCCATTCGGAGGGAAGCAATGAAATTTCTTGCTGCGTTTCCGCCTGCGCCAGTGACCAGAATTCTCCTCATGTCAGGCTGCCCGTTGAAGTCTCGTGTGTTTGAAGCCCGTGGCGCGAACCGCCACTTCCAGGGCTCTGATGCCGTCCCGGGCCGAAATGGGTGCGGGGAGTCCGAACCGGACGGAGTGAATGAAGGCGCCGAGCTCCGCTTTCAGGGGCTCCTCGACCCGGACCGGAAGATCCTCGACCACGTAGCCGGTGCCTCCGGTGCTTCGTGAGAATGCCTTCACGGTCTTGGTAATCAGATCAGCGCGGTAGAGACGCTCCTGCGTGATGACCTGCACCTCGCGGGCCTTGTAAGGCGTGATCCAGTTGGCCGTGAGCTGAACAGCGATGCCTCCGGAAAGGCGCAGCAGCATAGACGCCGTGTCCTCATGCTCCATCGGCATGCTGGATGTAACTGCGAACACATCATCCGTGGATCTCCCGGTCAGGAAGAAGGCCAGGTCGATGTCATGAACCGCAAGGTCAATGATGACGCCCGCATCCTTGATGCGCGGCGGCCGGGGTCCGACTCGGACTACGTTTACCGCCAGAATTTCGTTGGCGTCGATGTGGGCGGTCAGGGTCCGGATGGCCGGATTGAATCGCTCGATGTGCCCCACCATCAGGAGGCGGTCGTTGATCCGGGCCGAATCCATCATGGCCGTGGCATCGCGGAGCGAGCCGGCGATGGGCTTTTCCACGAGTACGTGGATTCCGGCCTCCATGGCGCGGATGGCAATCTCGGCGTGTTTGGACGTGGGCACCGCGATGGAAACCGCATCGACGCCGGCAGAGAGCAACTCCTCGATGGATCCGAATGCGTTGGTGCCGTGGGCCGTTGCGACGGCCGAAGCCTGGTATTCGTCCTCATCGAAGACGCCCACCAGTTCGGTGTCTTCCATTTCCCGATACACGCGGGCATGGTGCCGGCCCATTGAGCCAACACCAATCACGGCTGTTCGGATAACCTCGTTCATGGCAAAAGGGGGTGTGAGTTTCGGTGCCCGGTGCCGCCAGGGGTTTTGGCCCGTCGACGGATTTCCGGCAACCGGTTCCGCCCCATGCACGGCTTGTGCCAAGTTTTTCCGCGCCCCCATTAGCCCCGGTCAGGGACGAATCGGGGTTCAAGCCCCCTTAAGTGTGCGGAAACACTGTCTGAAGGCTGGAAAAAGGTGCCCGTAAAGCCGCGCCACGCCTGCCCATTCGGTCCATCCAGCCACATCTGCCCGTTGGCAGGGCATTTGCGAAGCGTCGAGCGGACCATCACACGAGACCTCCATGCTTCTCCGCCTTCGCAACTCCGTCGCTTCCATGACCGGCATGGCCCGGGCCCAGGAACGAACCGCCAACAACCTGGCCAACGCCGGGACATTGGGGTTCAAGCGGGAGCGCGCCTTTGTGGAAGTGCTGAACGAGCACATCGACACCGACGGAGGCCCCCACTCGAACCGGGCCATCCGGCAGTACGTGGACTTCAGCCAGGGACCGATGGAGCAGACCGGAAACCGGTTCGACATGGCTCTGGAAGGCGAAGGCTTCTTTGCCCTGACCGATCCCGACACCACCGAAACGAGCTACACCCGGGCCGGTCGCTTCCGATTGGACGGGGACGGCATGCTGGTCTCCCCTTCCGGCAAGCAGGTCGAAGGTGAGGGTGGTCCCATCCAGATTCCTCTGGATGCTAAGGAGATTGAGTTCCGCTCAGACGGGACACTGATGGTCGATGGGCTTCAGGCGGGACGCGTGACCATGGTCACCTTCGAGGACCTCTCCGTACTGACCCGTCAGTCCGCCGCCGAATTCACTGCCGGCGATGCCGAGTCCACTGAATCCAAGGCCCTGCTCCGCCAGGGCTTCGTGGAGAAGTCCAATGCCGAGCCCATCGAGGCGATGACCGGCATGATCAAACACTTGCGCCTCTTTGAAATGCAGCAGCGCATGCTCAGAGGCACCGATGAGAATCTCTCCCAGTCCGTCCGCTCTCTGGGACGATTCTAAGCCAATCCGAATAACCAACCCTGGAAGTCCATGCTTCGCGCCCTTCACACCGCCGCCCTCGGAATGAGTGCTCAACAGGCGGGCGTCGACAACATTGCGAACAACCTCGCCAACGCCAATACCACCGGGTATAAGCGAACCAACCTGGTCTTTCAGGACCTGTTGTATGAGGACATCGCGTCTGCCGGTACGGCCGAGGGCGTTGACCCTGCGTCCACCTCCACGCTGAAGATCGGCCAGGGTGCCGCAGCGGTTGCGTCGGTGAAGAGCTTCGTCCAGGGTAGTCTGAATGACACCGGCAACGCGCTGGACCTTGCGCTCAATGGCGACGGGTTCCTCCAGGTGAAGCGCCCGGACGGATCAATCGCATATACCCGTGACGGCACCCTGACCATGAACGCGGACGGTCTCCTGGTCACTCAGTCGGGACTCGTCCTTGAGCCCGAAATCGCGGTTCCACCGGATGCGGCCTACGTCGAGATCAACCAGAGCGGACAGGTCTTCGCCAAGATCTCCGGCGAGCCTGACAGTTTCGAGCTTGGCCAGATAGAGCTGGCGCGGTTCACCAACCAGGCCGGCCTCAGCCCGATCGGCGGCAACCTCTATGAGCAGACGGAAGCCAGCGGAGAACCCTACATCGGAACGCCAGGCCAGGACGGGCTGGGCACCGTGGTCCAGGGATACGTCGAGGCCTCCAACGTAGATGTGGTCCAGGAGATGGTGAATCTGATCACCGCCCAGCGAGCCTACGAGATCAACTCCAAGATGGTCACGACCTCCGAGGAGATGCTGCAGATCGCCAACAGCCTCAAGTCCTGATCCTTGGCTGCTTTCCTCCTTATAGTATCGCTGTTGATGCCCTCGCTTGAAGGGGTATCCGTCTCGACGGATCTACGTCCGGTGGCCGCTGTTGTCCTCATCGCAGGCCCGGACGAAGAACTGATTGATGCGACGCTGGCGGCCATCGGGGCCCGCGCACCCGAGCTGGTTGAACGCCTTCGTATCTCGGTGATTCGCTCCTCATCAGCTGATGAGGACGCCGCAGGAACGGTTTCCGTTGAATTGCCGGCCATCCCGGTGATTCCGCGCGGCCGGCTCCAGGTGCGCCTCAACCGCGATGGGCAGCCTGCAGGAACGGCCCTCATCAACGTGGCCCACTTTGACTCGGTGGGCGTGGTGACTGCCGCACTTGATTCCGGCGCCGAGCTTGACGGGTCCTCCCTTCGCTTCGTGTGGATGGAGACTACCCGGTTTTCCGGTCAGCCCCTGACGCCGGATGTCCTTCGAAAGTGGTCAGGCGAGCCCATCGTGGCCCGCCGATCGCTGCGCGTTGACCGTCCCATCCGAGTCACGGACGTCGGTCCCCGACCGGCAGCCGACACGGGCGATGCCATCCGGATGGTCTATCGCCGCGGCTCCTTCAAGCTTGAACTCTCCTGTCGGGCGCGCGATCGCGGTCAGGTGGGCGACATCATTCGCGTCTACGCCGACGATTCCGACACCATGTACCGCGCGCGCCTGACTGGCCCCGGACGCGCGGAATGGATCGAAACACTCTAACCCCAGGATTCTGATGAATCGCCTCCTCACACTCGCACTTCTGGCCTCCATGGCCGTCCCGGCCTCGGCCCAGTCCCTGTACTCGGACTTCCGCGCCCGCAAGGCGGGAGACATCATCACGATCGTGCTGGTGGAGAAGACCTCGGCCTCCCGGGCATCGCAGTGGGACAACTCCGCCTCCAACGGAGTCGACGCCTCTTCCGGTGTGACGGGCGGTACCTCCCTGAACGGCCGCTTTGCACTGGACGCCACGTTCTCCAAGGATGCCCGGACCCGGAATTCCAGCCTGCAGCGTGACCTGCTGACCGGCACCATTACGGCAACCGTCACCGAGCGGGATGACAGCGGCAACCTGAAGCTGGAGGGCTCCCGGTCGCTGAACGTCAACGGCGAGACCCACTTGATGAAGGTCACCGGCCTTGTCCGGCCCGTCGACGTCCGCACGAACAACTCGGTCCTCTCCTACAACATCGCCAACGCCCACATCGAGTACCGGAAACAGGGCGGCCTCACCCGCGGCCTCTTCAAGCCGGGCAAGATTGCACGCTTCGGAGCGGTGGCCCTTCTCGGAGGCGCCGTTGCCTTCGCCATGCAGTAGATCGATATGCGAACCACCATGAAGCGCTTCCTCCCTCTCCTCTCTTTCCTGCTCGTCTTTCCGATGGTGGCAGACGCCCAGAACGCGTCCAGCCGCCTCAAGGAGCTGGTAATGCTGGAAGGTGCCGGGCACCGGCAGTTGATCGGCTACGGACTCATCACGGGTCTGGACCGGACCGGTGATCGGGTACGCGGGCGCCGTGGCTCCCCCTACACCACGCAGTCCATCGCCAACATGCTCGAGCGCCTCGGCATTCCGGTGGACCCCGAGGTCATCAACTCCCGCAATACCGCCGCCGTGATGGTTACCGCAACGCTGGACCCTTTCAGTGGGGTTGGGAGCACCGTGGATGTCACCGTGTCATCGCTCGGCGACGCCCGCTCCCTCTCGGGTGGACTCCTCTTGATGACGCCCCTCCTCGATCCGGCCACCGGAGAGCAGTATGCCTCTGCACAGGGCCCCGTCTCAACCGGATCCATTCTGGCCTCTTCGCTGGGATCCTCGGTTCAGGTCAACCACACCAACACCGGTCGCATTCCCAACGGGGGCATCATCCAGCTGGCCCAGCCCGTGGTCGTGGATGAAACCTCCGGCATCGGCCTGGTCCTCAAGCGTCCGGATTTCACCAATGCGGTCCGGATTGCCGACGCCATCAACGCCCAATATCCCGATGCTGCCTCGGTAGAGCACGCCGGCATGGTCCGCGTGAACCGCCCCGGTGATGTGGCCTCTCCCTCCCTCCTTCTGGCCAACCTGGAGGCCGTCCGCGTGGATGTCGATATCCCCGCCCGCGTGGTCATCAACGAGCGGACCGGCACCATCGTGGCCGGCGGCAACGTGGTGGTTTCCGAGGTGATGGTCACCTACGGCAGCATCGTCATCGCTACGCAGAACGATCCGTTCGTTTCCCAGCCCGGTCCCTTCTCGCAGGGTGAGACCGTGGCCGGCGCAGCAGGTGCGGCACAGATTGACCAGGAGGGCACACGCTCCGTGGTTCTGGCCCCCAACACCGATGTGAACCAACTGGCAGCGGCGCTGAATGAGCTTGGGCTCACCGCGCGCGACGTCATCGCAATTTTCCAGGCCATTGACCGGGCAGGTGCCCTGCTCGGCGAACTGCAAATCCTGTGATGCCTGTGGATTCCATACTGCCCTCGGCCGCCGCGTCCGGTCCCCTCTCGGGATCCAGTCCCTCGCGGCCCAAGGATCCTGTCGCGGCTGCCAGACAGTTTGAGGAAGTACTCGTTCGCGAGTTCGTCCGCACCATGACCAAGGACCTTTTCTCAGGTAGTCTCTCGGGCGAAGGCGGTGCAGGCTGGGTCAAGGCTCAGGGCGAAGCCCAGGCCGATGCGCTGACCGACGCGGTGACGAACCACCTTGTCGACTCCGGTACCCTCGGAATCTCAGATATGCTGATTCGCGCCTGGTCCGACTCGCCCGACGGCGGGGCCGGCGAGATCAATCGCATCTACGAACTGCAGGAGAAGGAGCCCATGCAGCTCGAGCAGTTCATGCGCCTCCAGTCCGGAGGCTCCCCTCACTTTCCAGGCGAGGATCAACGATGACCGCCGACAAACTGACCATGCTGGCCGAGCGGCTGGCTGATACGCTGGCACAGGAAGCCGGAGCGCTGGGCAAGGTCCGCGATGCCCTCGCCGGGATGCTCGCAGCCGTGCGCAGTGCTGATGGCGAACAGCTCAGACTCGAGGCGGAGCGCATGCAGGAACTGGTCCACAGCGCCACCGAGCTCCGTCATGCGCACACCCGCCAGATCGAGCTGTTCTTCCGCCTTGTTCAGCGAAACGGCAACACAATTGACGACATCCTGGACGTGCTCACTTCGGCGAGTTGCGCCCCGGACATCAAGCAGCGACTGGCATCCGAACGGCAGACCATCCGCGACATTGCCATTGAGTCGGGCCGCCTGGTGGCATCGACTGAATACGCACTTCGCTGTGCCGGCCAGATCAACCACGAGTTGATCCTGATGCTCCACTCCGTAATGCAACCTGACGGCGGCCGCGTGTACACCTCCAACGGAGGAACCGAGGCTCCCTCGAACCGCCGGTCCATGATAGACCGCATGGGATAATGGGACTTAACCTCCTCCTTGATATCTCCCGTCAGTCCTTCCGGGCGCTGGATGCCGCGATGAACGTGGCCAGCCAGAACGTGGCCAATGCCGAGACGGAGGGCTACCACCGCCGGCGTGTTGAGCTGACGGCCATCGAGATGAGCCCCAGAGGTATTCTGGGATCGGGCACGATCGGTCCTTCGGCCGGAGGCGTTCAGGTTTCCTCCTACCAGCGCATGCGCGACGCCATGCTGGATCACGCGCGCTGGGAGGCACGGGGCGGCCTGAACTATGCCAATGAGCAGGAGCGCATCATGTCCACGGTGGAGTCCCTCTTCCCCAGTGGTCCCAGTTCGCTCTCACAGACGGTCGAGCAGTTCTTCAATGGATGGGCGGACCTATCCGATCACCCCACCGACAACAGTGTACGATTGGCGCTCCTCGGAAGAGCAGAGACACTGGCGGCCAGGATGCACACGCTCGACACCGGTCTGGACCGGATGGCGACCGAAACCAAGTTCGCACTGAATGATCGTGTCGACGAGGCAAACCTCCTCATTGACCGCGTAGCCCAATTGAACGTGACCGTTGCGCACGCTCGGCGCTCCGGGAATCCGGACATGGGTTCCGAGGATGCGCTTGGTGTCTCACTGGAGCGCCTGTCAGAACTGGTGCCGGCACGCTTCGAAGCTCAGGATGACGGTTCTACGAGTGTCTACATAGGCGGCATGCGCGTCGTTCAGTTGGCGGAAACCGTTCCGCTGACGTTGGACAACACAGGCACCACCCCCGTGTTGACGTTTGGAGACACCAACGTCAATTTCCCGACCGGCACCGACTCCGGAATCATCGGCGCCCTGCTGGGGCCCTCACTTTCGGGCGTGGCCGACGCGCGGGACAAGCTCAACGCGCTGGCCGAAAGCATCGTTACTGAAGTCAACGCGCTGCACTCCGCCGGGTACGGGACCGACGGCGGCACGGGACGCGACTTCTTCGATCCGACCGGGGTTTCCGCCGGCACTATCGCGGTATCGTCCGACGTGTCGGGCTCCCCTACCGCGATCGCAGCAAGCAGTTCGGCCGATGCGACCGGAGATAACACCAACGCGCTCGACATCCACGACCTGCGATTCTCCCAGGTGATGGGGAGTGGTACCCAGACCATCACGGACTACGCGGTAGACATTGCCACCAGCGTCGGATCCAGCGTGGCTGCCGCCCGCGCCCGCTCCGTTGGGGCGGAATCGACCGTGGCCGGACTCGATGCACTCGCCAAGGGCGTGTCCTCGGTGTCCATCGATGAGGAGATGGTGAGCCTCATCCAGCTCCAACAGGCCTACGCGGCCTCGGCCAGGCTCCTCTCTGTGGCCGAGGACATGTTCTCCACCCTACTAGCTATCTGATCCTGATGTCTAACCCCATTCCATCCAGTCGCCAGTTGAGCCAGACCCGCAGTCTGGTCAACAACGCTCTGCACCAGCGGTACGCGGAGCAGGCACGCCTGAATGAAGAACTGGCTACGGGACTCAAGGTCCGGAGAGGGAGTGATGACCCTACCGCATTCGGTATCGCCCGACGCCTTGACGGTGTCATCAACCGTTTTGACCAATACCAGCGCTCCATCGATTCAGCGACGGCCTGGGCTACGTCTACCCAGGATACCCTGGACGACATCGCCAGCCTGATGACCACCGCGTATGAGGAGGCCGTTCGAGGCGCGAACGACTCCATCGGCGCGGACGGCCGATCCATGATTGCCGATCGCATTGACGGGGTTCTGGAGCAGATTGTCTCTCAGCTGAATACCAAGGGGCAGGACGGCTACCTCTTTGCCGGTACCAAGACAACCACCAAGCCGTTTGTGCTGGACAATGCCACCGGCTCGGACGGAGCAGGCGTCTCCTACTATGGCAACAGCGACGAAGTGGTTCGCAATGCCGGCGAAGAGCTCCGCATATCGGTAGGTGTCACCGGAGCGCGGTTTACCGCAGCTGGCGGAAACGCCATCACCGAGTCACTCGGTGCGCTGAAGGATGCCCTCAACGCGAATGACACGGCCGCCATCCAAGCGGCAATGGAAGACGTCATCGTCAGCCGGGACTTTGCCATTGACCTCACGGCGGAAGTTGGCGTGAAGGCGGATCGACTCGCAGACATGGCCAGCCAGTTCTCCGAACTCAGGATTCGCAATGAGGCCCATCGGTCCGGCATCCAGGACGCCGACGTCGCCGAGACCATCACCAACCTCCAGCGGAGCCAGACCGGCCTCCAGGCTGCCATGCAGGCGGTGGCTTCGCTCTACCAAAACTCACTACTCAACTATCTGCGCTAACCCGTAAACGGACTTCTCCATGCTCAGGAAAATCGACACCCCACGCTACGAGGCCTACCTGGCCGCCTATCGTATGCCCCCGATTTCGTTTACGGATCGGGCCACGCTTCCCTCCTCGCTCCGGCCCATCTGGACGGCCCTGCAGGCCGAGGCACCAGACGCCGCCATCCGCAATGCGGAAACCGCGCTTTCCGCATCCCGCCTGTTCTCGGCAGAAGAAAAGGCCGGACTCCTGTTTGGCCTCGCCGCAGCGCAGTTGGCCGCCGGCGCCACCGAGGACGCCTGGGAGAACGCACGCCGTTCCCTGGACCTGTTCCCGCACCAGATTGGTGGCAAGTCGCTGCAGGCCGCCATCCAGGCCTCCCGGCGCAACTACGAAATCGCCTATGACCAGCTGAAGGCGCTTGAGCCCGTCTCATCTCCGGCCATCTGGGACATTGCCATTGATCCAGTGGAGCACGCATTGGCCCTTGCATCCTTCTCCTGGCTCTGCGGCCAGTGGGATCAGGTGGCCGAGCACATTGAGGAGGCGTATCCCAAAGGTCTGACCTCCATGCCCGACGAGATCCAGGAAGACTGGTTTCGCCTGGCACACTACCGTGGACAGGCTGAGGAAGCCGCAAAAGCTGCCGCGATCCTCATTACGCGCCGCCCCGTCGAACTGGCGGACGAGATGCTCCAGACCATCGTCCAGAACGGCTGGTACTCGGAGGCCCTTCCACTCTACAGAGATGCCTTCGGTCGGGCGCCGAACAGCGAACTGCTGCGCCGCCGGCTCGTGGCCCTGTACATCAAGGAAGGCGATCTCGAAGAGGCACGGCGTCTAACTGCTCCAGGCGCGCTGCGCACGGCGGCGTAGACCGGGATACCCATGGCTCGCCTCGGATCCTTCTCAGAGACCAACGGTCGTCCCCGCAATTCGGAGGGCAACATCCACCTGGTCTGCCCGCCCCTGCCGCACACGCTGTTTGAGGCCATGCGCCTCATGGACAATCCGAACCTGGCTACCCAGGATCGCGTGGTGGCGATGGCCAACAAGGATCCACTGGTCGCCGTCCGGCTGCTGAAGATCGTGAACTCCGCCTACTACGGATTTGCGAGCGAAGTCAAGGATGTGGACCGCGCCGTTCGGCTCCTTGGCCCCGGCTCGGTGGCCGGCATCATCCTGGGCATGAACATGGTTCGGCTTCAGGCCACCATGGAGGGTCCCGCCGGAGCCTTGTACACACGCCTCATTCGTCACTCTCTGGCCAGTGCCTATTTGGCCGAGTGGCTGGAGAGCGAATTGGATCCCGATAACACAAACCCGCTGGCCTTCTCGTTCGGATTGCTTTCCGACTTCGGTCGCATCGCGCTGGTCTTCAACTATCCGGAGACGGCCGTCGAGCTGTTCGACGAACCGGAGTCCCGCACGGAAGACGAATGGTCTGCCGCGGAGCGTAGTGCCTTCGGATGCAACCAACGAGCCGCCGCGCGCATCCTGGTCGAGGACCTGGCGTTGCCGAAACGCCTGGTTGCCTTCCTGAAAGACCGGGAAGACCAGAGCACCACCGCAGTCATCGCCGAGGCGGCGGACGCGGCAGCCAGAGCTTTTGGCTTCTGGTTCCATGATCCGATCGACTGGTCCGACTGTGCCGATCTGGATGTCTGGGACCGCCTGGTCGCGGCGTTCCCCTACGCCGCCGGTGAGCGCGACGAACTTCTGGAACGCGTGGAGGCACGTCGTTCAGAGGTGGAGCGACACGTCTACCAGCTGCTGCGGCGTCGGACGGACCGGGGACCTGTCCCGACGGCACGCTCCCGGCGTCCTCCGGACCGCGAGCGCCGGGCGAGCTGACCCGAAACCACCTCCTTCACGGAGGCTAAACACAATTCCCCGGGTAGCCCGGCCGTCAACCACGGTCGGGCTATCATTGTTTTGGGGCCTTTTTGACCATTTCCCGGCTCCTTTGGGCCCTCGCGAGACAATTCGCGGGGGCCTGATCTTTTTTTGCCCCCTCCGCTTTAGCCCCCCCAAAGGGGGCCGATAAATCTCATTGTGACAGTCAAGCCAGACCGTTTCCTAATCAACCGCTAGGTAAGAACAATGAGTGCTTTCGGAGACCTCTCCCGCATCAATACAAACCTGCAGAGCATGCAAGCTCTGCGGACGCTGCAGAACAGTAACAACGAGCTCGGCATGCGCCAGCTTCGCCTTGCTACAGGCAGCAAGATCAACCGCGCTGAAGATGATTCAGCCGGATACTCAATCGCGACCAAGCTTCAGGCCAAGGTTCGTGGGCAGGCACAGGCCCTCTCCAATGTGGGAGACGCCAAGAGCATGCTGACGATCGCCGAAGGTAGTCTCTCTACGGTCATGGAGATCCTCCAGACCATGAAGGAGAAGACCGTCCAGGCGGCAAACGACACCATGAGCTCCACGGAGCGCACCGCGATCGACAACCAGCTTACCGCCCTCTCCGCCGAGGTTACGGATATTCTTGGTGACACCAAGTTCAACAACACGTCGCTGTTCACGAGCACGGCCTTCAGCTTCCAGACGAACGCTGAATCCGCCGACTCCTTCTCAGTGACCGTTGGGACCCTCTCTGTAGCGGGTCTGTCCATTGCTTCGGGTGATATCGACGTGTCGACGGCCGCTTTGGCGACCTCGCTGCTGGGTTCAATCGACTCGGCCATCACGACGATCTCGGACAAGATGGGCTCGATTGGCGACAGCCAGAAGCGACTGACCTTCAAGCAGGACGCGCTGGGCATCGCCATCAACAACAACGAGGCGGCTCGTAGCCGAATCGCTGACGCAGACTTCGCCAAGGAACAGATGGAAATCGTCAAACTGCAGATCCTGCAGCAGACGGGAACCGCCGCAGTGGCTCAGGCCAACTCGGCCCCGCAGGGCGTCCTTCAGCTCCTTGGATAGATCGAAGAAAGGCTCGCTTAGGCGGGTCGGATTAACCAAGAGACAGAACACGAGAACGAGGTAGGCTAACGCCGCCACCGGCCTCCCCTTTCGGCCGAGAACTCGTTTCCTAGACAAACCCCAGGAGGGAACTACAATGGCTTTCGGAGACCTTACCCGAATCGGCACAAATCTGCAGTCCATGGACTCGCTGCGGACGCTGCAAAAATCCAACAATGAGTTGGGTATGCGTCAGCTGCGGCTCGCCACGGGCAGCAAGATCAACCGCGCCGAAGACGACTCGGCCGGATACTCAATCGCAACCAAGCTTCAGTCCAAGGTTCGTGGACAGGCTCAGGCCCTCTCCAATGTTGGAGATGCCAAGAGCATGCTCACAATCGCTGAAGGCAGCCTCAACACGGTCATGGAGATTCTCCAGACCATGAAGGAGAAAACTGTCCAGGCGGCCAACGACACGATGAGCTCCACGGAGCGGACCGCTATCGACAATCAGCTCGATGCGCTCTCCAACGAGATCACCGACATCCTTGGCGACTCGAAGTTCAACAACACCTCGCTGTTCACCTCGACGGCCTTCAAGTTCCAGGTCGGCGAGTCCTCCTCGGACAGCTTCTCGGTGACGGTTGGCACGATGTCCGTGACGCAGCTCTCAGTGGCTACCGCGAACATCAACGTCAGCTCCGCTGCGAACGCAACGGGTCTGTTGAGCTCGATCGACTCGGCCATCACCACGATCTCCAACAAGTTGGGCGGGATTGGTGACAGCCAGAAGCGCCTCACCTTCAAGCAGGATGCACTCGGCATCGCCATCAACAACAACGAGGCAGCTCGCTCCCGCATTGCGGACGCGGACTTCGCCAAGGAGCAGATGGAGATTGTCAAGCTGCAGATTCTGCAGCAGACTGGAACCGCCGCTGTGGCTCAGGCCAACTCAGCTCCCCAGTCTGTTCTCAGCCTCTTCTAGGGCTGAGAAACCCGACTACCCACAAGGAACGGTTCTGGCAAGAATTCCGTGGGTATAGCAGGGTGGAATGGCGGTCCGCCCGCTCTGGAACGGCTCCTCCTTTACGGGAGGGGCCGTTTCTGGTTTATCAGGCTACGGCGCGCTGTGTCTGCACCAGTCCCAACTTCAGGGACTGGATGATCTCGGCCGCGTCGCTCGCGGAAAACTCGTCCTTGTTCTGAAGACGGGTGAAGGCCTCTGCGTGCCGGGTGAGACCGGCCGAGTGGCAGAGTCGCGCGAGATTCTTCATCAGCTCGCTGCCGTTCAGGACAAAGCGTGCGGACTTGGTCTCGTTGGTCATCGAAAGGGCTTCAAGCAACATGAGCAGTCCGTCCGCAAATTGGTGTCCTTGCAGCAACGCCAGACCCGTGATCTGGAAGGCCACCGGTTCGGATCGATCCAGTTCGAGCATGGCGTTGCAGTGAACCAGCGACCTGGCCGGAATGCTGAGTCGAATTGCCGACTGGGCTGCCAGCAGATGCGTGTAGAAGGCGTTCCCATCCTCGAGTTCGTCGTACTCGAGGGAGCCGTAGAGGTCGAGGACTCTCTCGTGCTCCTCCAGGACGTAATGCACAACGCCCATCTGGTAGCCGTAGTACGCGCGGTGACGAGCCGACTCGGCGTGCTCGTATTCGTGCTCCAGCAGGTGAAGACGGACCTTGTATTTGTCCTTCATCTTCTCTGCCGAGTGGGCATACCCGGTGTGAATGATCTCGGCTTCGACCGTAGCCACCCCGTGGCCAGTCCGTTCTGCGT
>JABDJZ010000260.1 GCA_013003255.1 Rhodothermales bacterium | reverse complement strand
CGTAGGATCCATGCGTGACGACAGGATGGACGGGGTAACCGACGCGGGCAAACAGCTTGGCAGTCGAGGCAATCCAGCGCCCGGGCCGCCCGTCCCACCGGCGACCGCCTTCCGGGTAGATGAGAATGTTGCGCCCATCCCGCATCTTCCTGAGGATCCTTCCAACCAGGTGGGGTTCAGGCACCCGCTTTCTGGTAGAAAGCAGCCCGATGTTCTTGAAAACCGTCGCCGTCAGGCCCTTCTGCATGTACTCGGCCGTCAGTACGCCGGAGGAGCAGCGACCAAGGGGGAGAGGCCAGTTGACCAGGAACGGGTCAAAGTTGTTGGAGTGGTTGCCATAGAGGAAGCAGGCGCCGTTCTCCAGGTGTTCCATGCCCTCGACCACCCGTGTTCGCCACATCCCGCGAACGAGCGGAAAGATGGCGCTTCGCAGCGCTATCTCGCTGGTAAGGTGGCGAAATCCGGGCGACATGGGGAGGCTTTGGGGATGCGGCGGGGAAGTACGCGATTTCCGCAAAATAGACGCTGCCGGCGGTCGGATCACTCTTGCACGACAGGGCGTTAGGTCGCGGAACTGAAACGAATCCCACAGGACGTGACCAAAGCCGATATCGTGGAGCGCATCGCAGCCGGCACCGGGCTGACGAAACTGGAGACAGAGGCCGTGGTGAACGGCTTCATTCACACCGTCAAGGATGCCATGATGCAGAATGAACGGGTTGACCTCCGGGGATTCGGTTGCTTCATCGTTCAGGAGCGCGCGCCGCGTTCGGCACGCAACCCTCGGACCAACGAGCCTGTAGCCGTACCGGCAAGCCGGATCCCGACCTTCAAGCCCTCGAAGGAATTCCGGCGCCAGGTTGACCTGCACTCCGGCGACAAATGAAGTTGTATTGCAAGGCCTGCGGCGGGGCACTGAAACCGGACGATGAGCGCTGCTTCCTCTGCGGCACGCCGGCCGGCGTCGATCCGGACGAACTGGACCGGGTAGAAGTCACGCAGGGAGACGCTTCGGGCGGAGCCGGTGCCGAGACAGGATCCGACTTGGCCGCGGGCAGTGGCGCCGAGGATCCGAACGCGGGTGATGCGGCAGCAGGCCACACGGCTGCCGCAACAGGAGGGGCCGCGGCCAGCCGTCCCGTGTTCTGTCATTCCTGTGGCTGGAAGAACCCGCCGGCCTCGAAATTCTGCGCGCAGTGCGGCACGGCACTCCAGCAATTGGAGGGCACCGAAGGTGCTGTTGCGGGCGCCGCAACGGCCGGTACAGGCGCAGGCACCGCGGCCGGAACAGGCGCCGCCGCAGCCATGCCCGCCGGAGACGCCATAGACCGCAGCCCACCCGGTCAGGCAACGGGCACAGGGGCTGTCGAAGAAGGCGTGGGGAAGCGCGTCGGAATCATCGTTGGCAGCGCGGTGATGATTGTGCTGGCGCTGTATCTCATCAGTGCGCTCAACAGCCAGCAGAGCCCGCCTTCCGGACCTCAACCCCCTCCGGAGATCAGCACAGAAGACCTGCCGCCGGTCCCGGTGGGCATCGCCCAGCAAATCGAAATACTCGACGACAGCCTGGCTGCCGGAGCCGATCCGGTACCCGCACTCGAGCGGAAAGTGGGACTCTACCTGTCGGCCGGTCGCTATGACCTGGCGGCGCAGGCCCAGGAGGAATTCGCGCAGGCGGTGGGTACCGAAGATGCCTGGACTCTGGCCGGCAACCTGTACTACGATTCCATGGATCGGCAGCCGGACGGGACGGAGTTGCGCACCGCCTTCGCCAAACAGGCCATTGCCGCCTACCGGAAGGTGCTGGAGATCAACCCCGACAATCTGGATGTCCGCACGGACATGGCAGTGGCCTACCTCTGGGATCCGGACAACCCGATGAGTGCCATCCAGGAAACCCAGGCGGTTCTCGAACGGGATTCCATGCACGTCCAGGCCAACTTCAACCGGGGGATCATGCTCAGCCAGATCGGCCGGATGGATCAGGCCATTGAGCAGTTCCGAAAGGTTCAGCGCATCGTAGGCGATCCGGAAAGTGATTTGCATCAGCGAGCCGACGCCGCCATCGCCAGCTTGACGGGTGGCCAATAGCTAACAGCCGCGCCAGGGTGTGGCTTGGTAACACGGCGTGTGCGGTGTTACCGCATGGGACGAACTCGCGGCAAGGGGGGTGAACGCAATCATCCCCGACTTGCCATGAGCCCTCGCCACCGCACCCTCGCACCCCTGTTTGTCTGTCTCGCCGCCCTGCTGACCGTCGCATCCGGATGCATCGTCGTCGTTGATGATGACGGGTTCGGCAGGAACCGGTCGCTCCACGGGACGAGTTGGCATCTCTCGTTCATCTTCGCTCACGGACATCACTACCGGGTTCAGCAGTCGGACCCGTACGGCATCACGTTCTCGTCCAGCGAGGAACTGACGGGATCGGCCGGTTGCGCGTCTTTCACCGCGGACTATGACTTGAGCGACAGTTCCATTCGCATCAACCGATTCCGCAGCAGCACGCTGGGATGCACCCAGGACGAGGTACAGAGCCTGTTCCTGGAGTACCTGCCCGCGGTGACCGAGGTCAACATGTCTGACGAGTCCCTTGAGCTGCTGGCCGGAGATGGCGCCCAGCTGGTGTTCGAGCGGTAGCCTGGTGTTTGAGCGGTCGCCGCTGCGAGCGCCAGCCACGCGCAGGCGGGCTGGCCGTGTTCAAGCGCTGCCGTCGAATCAAGGAGCTGAATCGGTCGTATAGCGGGCACAACACCCCGCGACATGACCAACCTGACCGACGCAGACCTCGAATCCATCCGCCAGGCCGTAGCCTCGGCCGAGGGCGTGACGTCCGGCGAGATCGTCCCATTTGTCGCAGCCCGATCGAGCGACTACCGTTTGGCCCGATGGAAAGGGGCGGCCTTGATGGGCCTGGTGGCGATGGCCGCGTTTCTGGGGTTTGCCGAATGGAATTCTGCGTGGTCGGTGTCCTGGACCCAGGAGCCCTGGGCATTGGCTGGGACCGTGCTGGCGGCCATGATACTTGGCTGGCTTCTGGCCACCTTCGTCCCGAGCGTGCTACGCCTCTTGGCGGGCGAGCGGGCCCTTGCGGGCGCCGTTCATCACCGGGCCCTGCGGGCATTCGTGGACGAAGAGGTCTTCGACACCCGTGATCGCACCGGCATTCTGCTCTTCGTCTCTCTGATGGAACGTCGCATCGAGGTCATGGGCGATGCCGGCATCAACGCCCGGGTGTCCGCAGAGGACTGGGTCGATGTCATCCAGGTAGTCCGACAGGGCATCCTCGATGGGAGACTGGCCCAAGGCCTTGTCGCCGGAATCGGGAAGTGCGGCGAGCTCCTTCGCGTCAAAGGGGTCGAAATCCTACCGGACGACGAAAACGAGCTCCCAGATGGGCTCCGCGTCGATCGCGGGTAGCTCTACAGGAAGCCCAACTCGAGTTTGGCCGCTTCGGACATCATGTCCGGGTGGTAGGGGGGCTCAAAGGTCAGGTTGACCTCCGCCTCCGTGACGCCGTCGACGGTCCGGGCCCGTTGCTCCACTTGACCCGGGAGGAAGCCTGCAGCCGGGCAATTGGGTGCAGTCAGGGTCATCGATATCTGCACCGTCCGGTCCGGGTTGATCCGGATGCCGTAGATCAGCCCCAGGTCATACACATTGACCGGGATCTCGGGATCGTAGACCGTCTTGATCATCTCGATGATGTTGGTCTCCAACTCCTCATCGGTCAGATCCACGGCGGGCTTGTCAGATTCGCTCATACGGCAGCCAGGGATTCAGCGTACAGTTTCATCCGGCGGACCATCGCGTCCAGACCATTCTTCCGGGTGGGAGAGAGGTGCTCATTCATGCCGATCTGGTCCAGGAACGCCAGATTACTGGAGGCCACAGCCTCGGGCGGCTGATCATCGAGTACGCGAACCAGCAGGGCTGCAAGTCCGCGGGTGATGAGTGCGTCGCTGTCAGCCAGGAATCGAATCGTCCCCGAGTCCGTCGGCTCAGCAGCCACCCATACCTGCGACTGGCAGCCGCGAACCTGATAGGCTTCGGTTCGATAATCATCCGGCAGCGCAGGCAGTCCTTTGCCCTGCTCAATCAGATGCTCGTACCGGCCCATCCAGTCATCGAAGAGTTCGAACTCCTCAACCACTTCGGCGGCCCGCTCTTCTATGGTGGAAGTCGCCGCGGCCATCAGGACAGGAATTTTCGTGCCCGCCGGACGGCGTCAACCAGGCGGTCCACCTCGTCCAGCGTGTTATAGAGCGCGAATGAGGCGCGGAGGGTCCCCGGGATGCGGTATTGATCCATGAGGGGCTGCGTGCAGTGGTGTCCGCTGCGAACCGCTACTCCGAAGCGGTCTATCACCGAGGCTACATCGTAGGGGTGGAGTCCATCGAGCAGGAACGACACCACGGCCGTTTTCTGGTCCGCCGTGCCAATGAGCCGAATGCCTCCCAGTGCCTCCAACTCTCCGGTGGCGTGCGCCACGAGTTGGTGTTCATGCCGCTGCACGTCAGCGATGTCAAACTCGGACAGGTAGTCAATCGCGGCGCCCATCCCGATCACGCCTGCGATGTTGGGCGTGCCTGCCTCAAACTTGTGCGGGATCTCGTTGTAGGTGGTGCGCTCGAACGAAACCGCTGAAATCATGTCTCCGCCGCCCTGATAGGGGGGCAGTTGGTTCAGCCACTCCGCCTTCCCGTAGAGCACGCCGGTGCCGGTCGGGCCAAACACCTTGTGGGCACTCATGCAGTAGAAATCGCAATCCAGATCCTGGACGTTGACCGGGCCATGTGCCACTGCCTGCGCCCCGTCCACCAGTACGGGAATGCCCATGCTGTGCGCATCGGCGATCATCTGGCGAATCGGATTGATGGTGCCGAGCGTGTTCGACACGTGGACGATGGCCACCATGCGGGTCTTGGGACCCAAGAGCGCCTGGTAGGCCTCCACGTCCAACTGCCCGCGGTCATCAACAGGGACCACTTTCACCACGGCGCCTGTGGCCTCGGCCGCCAACTGCCAGGGGACAATGTTGGAATGGTGCTCCATCCCGGTCAGCAGAATCTCGTCACCTTTCCTGAAGTAGCCGCGGGACATGGACCCGGCGACGACATTGATGGCATCCGTCGTGCCCTTGGTGAACACGATCTCCTGCGCACTGCCGGCTCCGAGGAACGCCTGCATGGTCGGGCGCACGCTCTCGTACGCCTCAGTGGCTTCCTGGGAAAGCGTGTGCACACCCCGGTGCACATTGGCGTTCTCGCTGCGGTAATAGGCGTCGATGCGCTCGAGAACCGTCAGCGGTTTCTGCGTAGTGGCCGCGTTGTCCAGGTATACCAGCGGCAGGTCGTGAATCCGGCGGGAGAGCACCGGGAATTCTGACCGGACCTGCTCAACATCAAAGGTCCGCGTGGCAAGTCTGGGCGCGACTGGCTGCATCAGTTTCGGGAGAGTCGGGATCTGATGAGTTGATCCACGTGCGCTCGCACGGGCTCCTCCTTGATTCGGTCCAGCACGTCGGAGGCGAAGGCTTCCAACAGCATCAG
The DNA here is from genome assembly GCA_013003255.1 of Rhodothermales bacterium. Taxonomy (GTDB): domain Bacteria; phylum Bacteroidota; class Rhodothermia; order Rhodothermales; family UBA10348; genus JABDJZ01. Next base: position 16,253 of record JABDJZ010000260.1, on the reverse strand, counting down.
CCGTGCGGCGTCCTGACGGATGCCGCGCGCCTGCAGGTAGAACAGGGCGTCCTTGTCGAGTTCGCCTGTGGTGGCGCCGTGGCTGCAACGCACGTCATCGGCGTAGATCTCAAGCTCCGGCTTGGAATACATCCGGGACGTGTCGTCCAGGACCACGCTCTTGTTCGACTGGTACGCGTTGATCTTCTGCGCGTCCTGGCGAACGAGCACCTTGCCGTTGAACACGCCCACCGACTTGTTCTCCAGGATGCCCTTGAACAGTTCGTTGGAATAGCACTCCGGCTTGGCGTGATCAACCAGCGTGTGGTTGTCAATGTGCGCGCCGTCCTGTGCCAGGTAAAACCCGGAGAGGTGCGTTTCGCAGTGCTCGCCGTCGGGCAGGAAGTAGGACTGGTTCCTCACGGTGCCGGCGGACACGGTGATGACATTGGTCGAGAAGTTGCTGCCGCCTTCCTGATAGGACCGGAGGTTGTTGATGTGAACGGCACCTGCGTGCTCGTCAATCAGCCGGACGTGATCGATCACCGCTCCGGTGGCGGTATGGAATTCGGAGAAGGCATTGGTCAGCACTTCGGCCTGACCGGCCGTGCTGCAAACTTCCACGAGGCGGGCCTGGGAGTTTCGGCCGAAGACGCCGAGAAGCCGAGGCTGCACCAGCGAAGGCTTCTGCGCCGTTACGATTTGCTGGATCAGAATGGGGCGTGGGACGATGACGCCTGCATCTACCAGGATGGCCACGCCGTCCTGTACGAATGCACTGTTGAGTTCGGCGAAGGCGTCACGAGCCTCGGTACCCGTGCCATCGAGATGCCGCACCACATCCTCGTCGGATGATGATTCACGCAGATCGAGGATACGAGCACCCTTGGGCAGACCGGTGACGTCAGACAGGTCGGCCTGAAATCGCCCGTCCACGAGCACCACACGGTAGGCGTCCAGGCCTTCAATGGTGGAGGCGCCGAGATCAAGTCCGTCCGTGTTGATTCCTTCCGGGTCAATGTCCAGCGTGGGCATCCTGTCCAGAATGCGCCGGATCGGCGTGTATTTCCAGGCCTCTGATCGCAGGGCCGGAATGCCGGCGTCCCTGAACCGCTTGATTGCCTCGGCGCGGCTGTCGTGCAAGCGTCCGTTCATGGCGGACCCTGCGCGCGACTCCCACTCCTGGAGGAGGCGGCTCTCTATGGAATTACGATCACTCATTACGCTACGACTGCGTCTTCCTTGATCCAGTCATAACCCAGCTCCTCAAGTTTGAGGGCAAGGTCCTTGCCGCCCGACTTCACGATGCGGCCATCCACCAGCACGTGCACAAAGTCGGGGGTGATGTAGTCCAGCAGGCGCTGGTAGTGCGTGATCACCACGAAGGAGCGCTCCGGAGAGCGCAGCTGGTTCACGCCGTCGGAGACAATCCGGAGGGCATCGATGTCCAGTCCGGAGTCGGTCTCGTCAAGTACGGCCAGCTTGGGCTCCAGCATGGCCAGCTGGAAGATCTCGCTGCGCTTCTTTTCCCCGCCGGAGAACCCTTCGTTCACGGCGCGCGACTTCAGGCTCGGATCCAGGTGGACGAGTCCGGCCTTCTCCTTCATGAGCTTCAGGAAGTCCACAGCCGAGAGTTCATCCTGGCCGCGATGCTCTCGAACGGAGTTGACCGCGTGCCGCAGGAACGTCGACATGTTGACACCGGGCAGTTCCACCGGGTACTGGAAGGCCAGGAAGAGACCTTCGCGGGCGCGCTCGTCCGGGTCCATCTCCAGCAGGTCATCGCCCTCGAAGTTTATGCTTCCCTGGGTAATCTCGTAGCCGTCGCGTCCGGCCAGAATGGAGGCCAGCGTGCTCTTGCCGGATCCGTTCGGACCCATGATGGCGTGAACTTCACCCGCGCCGACGCGCAGGTTGATGCCTTTGAGAATCTCCTTTTCCTCGTCCTCAATGGACGCGTGAAGGTTCGTGATTTCCAGCATGGTGGAGTGAATTGGAGTCTAGAAGAATGTGGGGGAGGGTCAGCCTACGCTGCCTTCCAGTTCGATGGCGAGGAGCTTCTGCGCCTCAACGGCGAACTCCATCGGGAGCTTCGCCAGGATCTCCTTGCAGAAGCCGTTTACGATGAGCTTGATGGCATCCTGCTCGCTGATGCCGCGCTGCTTGCAGTAGAAGATCTGATCTTCTCCCACCTTCGAGGTGGTGGCTTCGTGCTCGACCTTGGCGTTCGGGTGAGCGATCTCCAGATAGGGGAAGGTGTGTGCCCCGCACCGGTCGCCCAGGAGCATCGAATCGCACTGCGAGAAGTTGCGGGCGCCGGACGCCTTGGGATTGATCTTGACCAGACCGCGGTACGCATTCTGGCTGTTCCCGGCGGAGATGCCCTTCGAAATGATGGTGCTGGACGTGTCCTTGCCCAGGTGAATCATCTTGGTGCCGGTATCGGCCTGCTGCTTGCCCTTCGTGAAGGCCACGGAGTAGAACTCGCCGACAGACCGGTCTCCCTTCAGAATGACGCTTGGGTACTTCCAGGTAATGGCCGAGCCGGTCTCAAGCTGCGTCCAGGAGATCTTGGAATCGTCGCCCTCGCAGATGCCGCGCTTGGTCACGAAGTTGTAAACACCACCTTTGCCCTCGGCGTCACCCGGGTACCAGTTCTGTACCGTGGAGTACTTGACTTCGGCACCACGCTTGGCCACGATCTCGACCACGGCAGCGTGAAGCTGGTTTTCATCCCGACGAGGGGCCGTGCAGCCCTCCAGGTAGGAGACGTAGGAGTCATCCTCGGCAACGATGAGCGTCCGCTCAAACTGGCCGGTTCCGGCCGCGTTGATCCGGAAGTAGGTGGAGAGCTCCATCGGGCAGCGGACACCCTTCGGGATGTAGGCAAATGAGCCATCCGTGAACACCGCTGAGTTCAGCGCAGCGAACAGGTTGTCCGTGTTGGGCACCACAGATCCCATGTACTTGCGGACCAGATCCGGGTGCTTCTCGACCGCCTCACCGAACGAACAGAAGATGACGCCCTGTTTGGCGAGTTCATCCTTAAACGTGGTGGCCACCGAGACACTGTCCATCACCACGTCCACGGCGACGCCGGCCAGCATTTTCTGCTCGGAAATCGGGATGCCGAGACGCTCAAAGGTGTCGAGCAGCTTGGGATCGACCTCGTCCAGGCTCTCGTACTTGGGCTTTGAGTTGGGCGCGGAGTAGTAGCTCACGTTCTGGAAGTCCACCTCGGGATAATCCAGGTGCGCCCAGGTTGGGAAACCCTTCTCGGCGAGCATCTTCTCGAAGTGCGCGTACGACTTGAGCCGCCAGTCCAGCAGCCACTCGGGCTCAGCCTTCTTGGAGGAGATGAGTCGGATGACGTCTTCCGACAGTCCTTTCGGAACCGTGTCCGCCTCGATGTCCGTGACGAACCCCCATTCATAGTCGCTGGCCGCGACCTCGTTGAGGTATTCCGTTCCTGTCGTGCTCATGCCGCCTTTGCTCTATTTAGACTGAATCTAAGCAACGATGCCACGCGACCGGCATTCCGTTGTTCCAACGACTTGTTCCCGCGCGGGCCTCTGCCGGGAACCTTGGCTCAACGTTCACAGACGTCGGATAGTGAAACCTGAAACAGGGCCGAAGGGTTGACTGATGCGAACCTGAAAACCGCCCTGAGAGGCTGAATGAGCATCCAGATTTCCAATCGCGCCCTGAACCAGATCCGTACGGCGGCCGGTAACGAGGCCGTGGATCTTTCCCAGGTGATGCTGCGGGTTGCCGTCGTGCCCGGCGGATGTTCCGGATTGAGCTACGAACTGGGCTGGGACACCACCCTGATGGACACCGATGAAGTGGCGTCCCTGGACGAGGTTCGGGTTGTGGTGGATCGCAAGAGCGCCCTCTACCTCGATGGCTCCACGCTGGACTTCACAGACGGGCTGGACGGGCAGGGATTCCACTTCGACAATCCCCAGGCCGCGCGGACGTGCGCTTGCGGCGAGTCGTTCGGGCTCTAGGCTTCGGCTGCGGGCTCTGTCGTCCTTCAGCCCCTCGTCAGTCTGTCCGGCTCCAGCGAACCCGGTCTCCGGCCACGAGGCCCCACGTGTCGATGAATCCAGCCGGCACCTCCAGGACCCACAGCACAGGACCCGTGGAGGCTATGGTCTCGAGCGACAGTGGCGGGGCGTACTTGACGGTGTTCACGATTACGGAGTCCGCACCGATGAAGAAGAAGTCCAGGGACATGAGCGTGTTCGCCATGTAGAATCCCTGGAGCGAGGGCTGGTCAAACACGAACAGCATCCCGCTTCGGTCCGGGAGGCTGCTGCGCTGCATCAGGCCGCGCGCCCGGGATGAATCGGTGTCGGCGATTTCAATGTCGACGGTGACGATATCCTGGCCTTCCTGGATCAATGTCAGTTCGCCATCCTTCCGGAAGGGGATTTCCTCCTCCAGCGGCGCCTCGGATGCTTCAGGAGCAGGACTTCCGCAGGCCGCGATCAGGGCGAGGCACAGGGTGGCAGGGGCCAGGAGACGCAGCATGGTCAATCGTACTGGTTTCATTGGTCGGTTCTTCTCCATCGAACCAGCGTTCCCGGTCCGATCTGATGGCGCTCCGTGAAGCCCGCCCGGACTTCCAGAACATGCTGGACCGGGCCTTCGGAGTTGATCCGGTCATCCGAGTAGGGCGTGGTTCGGGGCACGATGTTGACGATGCGTCCGTCTGTCCCGATGAACATGATGTCCAGGGGAAGGGGGGTGCTGCGCATCCAGAAGCTGCGGGCTTCCTCCGTCTCGTAGTAGAAGAGCATACCGCCCCGTTCGGGCAGCGTTCTCCGGTCCATTAGCCCGCGCACCTGCGCCGAATCGGTGTCGGCAATCTCGATGGCGATCCGGGTAATGACTGTCGAGTCGGGCCGGAGAAAGTCCAGCACGCCGTCTCCCCGAAACGCAATGTCGGTGGGAATCTGCGGCTCCGGGCTACCGCCACAGCCGGCAAGGCCGGTCAGCAGGATCAGAGCACCAAGCGCTGCACTACGGAATCGCATACGGTTCTTCCTTTTCGGGTCAATTTGAGGGTCCTGGCGGTCACGGGTTCCAGTAAGCCGCCGTTCTCAAGCCGGGCGATGTCGTCCAGCTTTTCGTCGAGGAGGTCGACGCCGTAGCGTTGCTCCAGATGGTCCATGTCAATGCCATCGCTGGTGCGAAGGCTGAGCATGATGTGTTCGTTGGCCAGGTCATCCAGCAGGAGTCGCTCCCGAAAGTCCAGCGGCATCTGCCCGTCCTGGACGAGCGCCTCATACGTTCTGAGATTTCGAACGTTCGCCCACCGCTGGGCAGGAAGCCCGGTCCACCAGAATGAATGCGCGGCAGGGCCGAGCCCGATGTAGTTCTCGTGGCGCCAATAGGCGGTGTTGTGGACGGACCGCGCCCCAGGCCGGGAGAAGCTGGAGATCTCGTAGTGCTCGTACCCGCGGTCTTCCAGGTACTCCATGGTAAACAGGTAGCGCTCGGACACTGTCTCGTCCGGCAACTCGGAGACCAGGCCACGCTGAACCTGGTTGGCCAGCACGGTCCGAGGCTCCACCGTGAGGGAGTAGGTGGAGATGTGGGGCACCTCCATGCCTACGGCCCGCTCAAGGTTGGCGCCCCAGTATTCCGGGGGCTGATCGGGGAGGCCGAAAATCAGGTCGATGGAGAAGTTGTCGAAGCCCGCGGTCCGGGCGGCATCTACCACACCCCGCGCCTGCACCTGGCTGTGGCTTCGATTCATGAAGGTGAGGTCATCCTCGAAGAATGACTGGATCCCTATGCTGAGGCGGTTAACGCCCATGGCGCGGAGCGCGCGCAGATAGGTGATCGACGCATCATCCGGGTTGAGCTCCAGCGTGACCTCTTCCACGGCGCTGGTGTCGAAGTGCGTCGCCACAGTGTTGAGGATGGACTCCAGATCCGGAGCGGAGAGCCGGCTGGGCGTACCACCGCCAAAGTAGATGGTCTTCAGCGGCTCCCTTTGGCCGTATTCGCTTCCGTAATGGGCAATCTCGGCCTGGAGCGCTGCCACGAAGGGAGCGTGGGACCTCACCGTCGTGACAAAGTAGAAGTCGCAGTAGATGCAGCGACGTTCACAGAATGGAACGTGGATATAGAGCCCGGCCACGTTCCGCCTCGCCTAGAAAATGACGCCGATGCGGAAGGGAATCACGAACGAGATTTCCGTTTCGCCCACCAGCATGGTCGGGTCGACTTCGTAGAACAGAATGGTGTCCCGCAGGCCCTGCACCCATCCGATTCCGAAGTGGAGGGTGGGCCCACTCTCTGCGTTGGTCTTGTTGTTGACCGGGATCGCGGCCCCGACTCCGCCAAGGAAGTAGGGGGTTCGAGGGCCCTGAGGCCCCATCGTTACGATGACCGAAACCTGGGGGTCCAGCAGGTAGGTGGCTTCGTCACGCCCCTCCAGTACAAACCCGGTCATGCCCGTTCCCACGGCCAGTGAAAGGTCCGCGTTGACCGGCCAGGCGGCACGTCCACGGACGCCGACACCGAGGCCTTCGGTGGAACTCAGCACCGCGTTGAATCCTACGCCGATTTTCGGGCGCGGCGCCGTCTGGGCTGTTGCCGTTCCGACATCCAGGAAGAAGGCAGCCGTCAGCAGAATCAGGACGGAAAATCGAGGGCGCAGCCGGGGCATGGTTGGTTGAAATTTGGTTTGAAGCCGGAGGGGGTATTCGTAGCTTTCGAGGCGAAATGATGAGCGCGTACGTGCCGGAATCCGGACCACGATTCAGGCACCTCCTCCGCAGGTGATCACACAGGGAGGAAGTCCGTACACCGGGCCGCGCTGCGGTGCGAAGATACTAAAGCGGTGGTGTTTAGATGCGGTTTTGCGTCTGCATAAAGCAAGTTCCAGACATCTCCACGGCCGTTCAGACGGGCCGGATGGTGTTGAATGCCTACGATGCGTCGGCCGTTGAGGAGGCGCTCGTCCTGAAGGAGGCCCACGGCGGCACGGTGGATCTGTTGCTCGTCGGGCCGGAGACGGCCCGGGAAACCATCCGGAAAGCCCTGGCCATGGGTGCGGATTCGGCGACGCACATCGTGCGGCCCGATGTCGGCGACCTCGATTCCAGCGCTGTTGCGGAAATCCTCGCCGAGCACCTGGCTGACCACTCATTTGACGTCATCGCCACGGGAAAGCAGTCCCAGGACACCGATTCCGGATTGGCAGGGAGCATGCTCGCTGAGCGTCTCGGATTACCCTATGCGAGTAACGCCGTCGGGCTCGCCGTTGAGGGCGATGCCCTGGTGGTAACCCGGCAGGGCGATTCCGGTCAGGAGATCCTTGAACTCCAGACGCCCTGCATGGTCACCTGCTCCAATGACATGAATGACCCCCGCATCCCTTCCCTGAAGGGCATCATGGCGGCCAAACGGAAGTCGGTGGAGCAGGTGGAGATTTCCACGGGCACCCCTCAGACGCGCGTCGAGGGCCTGGAGCCTGTCCCGGCGCGGGAGCCCGGGCAGTTGTTTGAAGGCGAAGCCGGCGAATTGGCCGCGCTTGTGGTGGATCGATTGGTGAACGAGTCGGGGGTGGAACTGTGAGCCGAATCCTTGTCTTTGTTGCGACTGATGGCGGACGCATCCGACGCGCCTCCCTGGAAGTGCTCTCCCAGGCACGTGAACAGGCTCGCGACCTGGGCCTCGCGGTTGATGCGGTGGTCCTGTCGGATGACCCGGACAGCCACGTGGACGCGATTGCGGCGTATGGGCCCGATCGCATTCTGACGGTGCAGCACGGGGCCTTCGCCCAGCATCGCAATCAGCCCGTTCTGGCGGCTCTCGCCCATGTGATCAAGGAAACCGGGCCGCGGGTGGTGCTCATGGCTTCCACCGAGGCGGCCAAGGATGTCCTGGGTGCGCTGGCCGTCAGGTCTGGGGCCGCGGCCATTCCGGATGTGGCTTCCTTTGAGATCAAAGGTGATTCCGTATCGGCCCTTCGGCCGGTCATGGCAGCGAAGCAGCTGGCCCGGACCACCTCCGACGCGTCGACCGTGCTGGTCTCCGTTCGGTCCGGATCCTACGAGGCCGTGCCCGAATCCGGCGAGACATCCGTTGAGCCGATCGCGTTCTCCTATGATGATTCGGACCCTGCCATGGTCCTTCGGGAGATCCTGACAGCGGGCGGTGACGCGGTAGATTTGAACGAGGCGCGCGTCGTGGTAGCCGCGGGTCGGGGCGTGAAGGACCAAGAGGGCAAGGCCCTTGTGGAGGAACTCGCCGGCCTTTTCGGAGGCGCCATCGGCGCATCACGCGCTGTGGTGGAACTGGGCCTCTTTCCAGCCACCACGCAGATCGGCCAGACGGGCAAGGTGGTGTCGCCCGAGCTGTACTTCGCAGTCGGTATCTCCGGCGCCATCCAACACGTGGCCGGCATGTCCAACAGCCGCGTCATCGTGGCCATCAACAAGGACGCCGACGCCCCCATTTTTCAGTACGCCACTTATGGGCTGGTGGGTGACCTGTACAAGATCCTGCCGCCGCTGATTGCCGGTCTCAAAGCCGCGAAGGCCGGCTGATGGAAGAGCGATTTGACTGCATTATTGTTGGGGGCGGTATTGCCGGATTAAGTGCCGCTATGCTTCTGGCACGCGCCGGGAAGCGCTTCCTCCTGATTGAGCGCGGCGAGTTCTGTGGCTCGAAGAATGTCTCCGGTGGCGTCCTGTGGGGAACGGATCTGGAACGCCTGGTCCCGGGATACTGGGAAATGGAAGGCGGCTTCGATCGGTTCGTGAACCACCGACGGCTCTCGTTCATGGACCCCGGTTCCTGCTTCTCGGTGGACTTCAAGTCGGACCACTTTGATCAGCCGCCCTATCAGGGAGTAACGGTGCTCCGCGCCCGGTTTGACCAGTGGCTGGCGGAGCAGGTCGAGGCTGTAATTGAAGCCGGGCCGATGGCGGAGGAGTCATTCCTGGCCACCAATGTGCTGGTTGAGGAGCTCCTGCAGGAGGATGGTCGCGTGGTCGGCATCCGAGCAGGAGAGGAGGAGTTCTACGCCAACACGGTGATTCTGGCCGAGGGTGTCAACAACCTGCTTACCCGCCAGATTGGTCTCGAGGCCGAGTACGTGCCCGCAGACCACGTGGCGGTCGGCGTGAAGGAGGTCATCTCCTTCGACAGGAAGGTGCTTGAGGATCGGTTCCAACTGCGGGGCCGCAGCGGCCTCACCAACGAATTCGTGGGCGCCTGCTCTGAGGGCGTGGACGGCGGCGGCTTCCTCTATACCAATGAGTCCTCGGTTTCGATTGGACTCGTGTTGGGCATGGCCGACCTCAGGGACAAGGGACTGGCTCCCTATGATGTCCTGAACACCTTCAAGGCCCACCCGGCCGTGGCAGACATGCTCCAGGGCGGGGAAGTGGTGGAATACTCGGCACACGTGGTATCGACCGGCGACATCCGAGGGATGCCTTCGGAGATCTACGCGGATGGCGTCATGGTGGCGGGCGAGGCAGCCCACCTGCTGCTGAATGCCGGAAAGGCCATCCAGGGCATGGACTTCGCCATGCGGTCCGGCATGCTGGCCGCTGAAACGGCCATTGCCGCCAACGACGCAGGAGACTTCTCTGCGGCCCGCCTCAAGGACTACCGCACCGCGTTGGACGCCTCCTACGTGATGCAGGACATGCGCTCGTTCCAGGACGCGGTGCACCTGCTCCACAGTCCCGCCATGCACGAGAAGGTCCCGAATGTCATCTGCGATTTCGGACGGCAGTTCTTTACGGTCCGCAATGAGCCGACGCCAAAGGCCGCCAAAATGATGCGAACCGCCATCAAGCGCCACGCGTCCTATTGGGAACTCGTCAAACTGGGAGCCAAGGCGGCTCGAGCACTATGAAAGCACTCTCGGTATCAGAACGTCTGGGGCTGGTGGCCTACCGGAACCAGGGACGGTCCGAGGCCAAGCCCCACATTGAGGTGGACACGTCCATCTGCAACGGAGGCTGCCCGCACAAGTGCACCACGTATGTGTGCCCGGCCAAGTGCTACACGCTGGATGAGAAAGGGGACGTCCATTTTCAGTTCGAGGACTGCATCGAATGCGGGACGTGTCTCTATGCCTGTGACCAGGGGGCGGTGACTTGGAAGTTTCCTGATCCCGAAGTTGGACGCGGCGTGAACTGGAATCTGGGCTAGCGCCGATGCTCTTTCCGCTTTCCGATGACGACCGGCTCCTGCACAAGCCTTCGCTTGTCACCAACGCGCTGCTTGTCATCAACGTGGCGGTCTTCTTTCTCCTGCAGGGCATGGGCGGAGGGACGTTCACCTACGGCTGGTCTGCGGTGCCGTTTGAACTGACTACAGGCACGGACCTCATCGGCCCGCAGTCGCTTTCGGTGGGCGGCCAGTCCATCGAGATTCCGCATGCGGCCGGCCCGACGTTCATCTGGATGACGGCGTTCAGCGCCATGTTCATGCACGGCGGCTTCGCCCATCTGGGCGGCAACATGCTCTACCTCTGGATCTTCGGGGACAACGTGGAGCACCGGTTCGGCCACGGCCCATTCCTGGCGTTCTATCTGGTCAGCGGCTTGGTGGCGACGGGCGCACAGGTGGCGCTCAACCCCGGCAGCATCATCCCGACTCTGGGCGCGTCCGGTGCCATCGCGGGAGTTCTTGGTGCCTACCTGGTGCTGTTTCCCCGCAACCGGGTAAACGCGCTGTTCTTTGTCTGGCTGGTGTCGGTGCCAGCGGTCGTGGCCATCGGGCTGTGGATCATAGCCCAGTTCACGTCTGGCTGGGGATCACTCGTGGCTCCCGGGTCATCTGCAGGAGGCGTGGCCTATGCCGCCCATATCGGCGGGTTTGTGGCCGGGGCGGTTCTGGCCTTGATGATGCGGATGTTCATCAAGGAGGAGCGGCCCGACAACGTCTTTCAGCGGGTTGACCCGCGTCGGAAGCGGCTCTGGTAGGGGTCAACGCCTGCCGGCGCACTTCACGCACACGCGCGCCTCGGGCATGATCTCCAACCTTCCCGCGGGCACCTGGTCGCCGCAGCGAAAGCAGCGGCCGTAGGTCCCCTCGTCGAGAGCAGCAAGTGCCTTGCGCACGTTGAAGAGGCGCTGCTTTACGCGACGTTTGCCGGCCTCACCAATTTGCTGTGCCTGCAACGCCTCCATCCGGGTCAGGCGACCGATGGCATTGTCCGGCGAGACAGAGGACTCAGCATCCTCCGGCCGTTCGATCTGGCGCACCAGTTCCTTCTCCAGCTCCGTCAGGCGACGGCGCTGGACTTCCAGGTCAATGCCGGGCACGGACTACTCCGTGCCTTCGCCCGAATCGTCAGAGCCAACGGCATCTGCAGCCGCGGCGGCATCGCCGGACTCGTCTGCCTTCGGCGGGGTCTCCTCAGCCTTCTTGGACTTGGCCTTGGCCTTGGTGGCCTTCTTTTTCCGGGCCTTCTTGGTCTTGAAGCTCAGCTCACCATCGGTCGACTTCTCGTCAAACGTGATGGTCAGCGTGTCACCTTCGCCAAGGTTGTGGCCCAGGATAGCCTCGGCCATCGGGTCCTCGATGTATTTCTGGATGGCGCGACGAAGGGGCCGTGCTCCGAACTTGGGATCGTAGCCCTTGTCCACCAGGAAATTCTTGGCATCGTCGCTGAGTTCAACCTTGATCCCCAGTTCCGCAGCACGGCGGAAGAGATCCGCAGCCATGAGATGGATGATCTCGTGGATGTGCTCCTTCTCAAGCGGATGGAAGACGATGACGTCATCAATCCGGTTCAGAAACTCAGGGTTGAAAACACGCTTCAGCGCATCCTCAACGGTGCTCTTCATGGCCGAGTAATCGAACTCTGAGGCGTCTTGGCCCTGGGAGAAGCCAATGCCCTTGCCCAGGTTCTTGATGTCACGCGCCCCAATGTTGGAGGTCATGATGATGATGGTGTTCCGGAAGTCCACCTTCCGGCCCAGGCCATCGGTGAGCTGCCCATCGTCCAGCACCTGCAGCAGAATGTTGAACACATCCGGGTGCGCCTTCTCGATCTCGTCGAGCAGGACCACGGAGTAGGGCTTGCGGCGGACCTTCTCGGTCAGCTGACCACCTTCCTCGTATCCAACATACCCGGGAGGGGCCCCCACAAGTCTGGAGACTGAGAACTTCTCCATGTACTCGCTCATGTCGACCCGGATCAGGGCCTCCTGCGAGTCGAAGAGGTATTCGGTAAGCCTCTTGGCGAGTTCGGTCTTTCCAACGCCTGTCGGGCCCAGGAAGATGAACGAGCCAATCGGACGCTTGGGATCCTTGAGCCCGGCGCGGGTCCGTCGAATGGAGCGGGAGAGCTTCTTGATGGCCTCGCTCTGCCCGACCACGGACTCCTTCAGTTCCTCCTCCATCCGCATGAGCTTCTCGGTCTCCGGCTCGGAGATCCGGTCAACCGGGATGCCGGTCATCATGGCGACGACCTCGGAGATGTCATTCTCGCCAACGGGATGGATCTCGGACTCTGCCTTCTCCTCCCATTCCTTCTTGGCCTTCTCGAGCTGCTCGATGAGCTTCTTCTCGGAGTCGCGCAGTCGGGCGGCCTCCTCAAATTTCTGGCTCTTGACCACCTGGTTCTTCTCTTCCCGAACGGCCTCGATGTCCTCCTCCAGCTTCACGATCTCCTTGGGAACGCGAATGTTGTTGAGGTGGACGCGGGCACCGGCCTCATCGAGCACGTCAATGGCCTTGTCCGGAAGGAAGCGGTCGGTGATATAGCGCTCGGCCAGCTTCACGGTCAGATCCAAGGCCTCGTCCGAGTAGCTCACGTTGTGATGCTCCTCGTATTTGTCCTTGATGTTCCGAAGAATGAGGACGGTTTCCTCAGGCGTCGAGGGGTCAACCAGGATCTTCTGGAAGCGGCGGTCCAGTGCGCCGTCCTTCTCAATGTGCTGGCGGTATTCGTCAAGCGTGGTGGCGCCGATGCACTGGATCTCACCACGTGCGAGGGCCGGCTTGAACATGTTGGATGCATCCAGGGAGCCTGAGGCTCCACCTGCACCTACGATGGTATGGAGTTCGTCGATGAACAGGATGACGTCCGGGCTCTTCTCAAGCTCGTTCATCACAGCTTTCATGCGCTCCTCGAACTGCCCGCGGTACTTGGTACCTGCCACCAGTGCGGCCAGGTCCAGCGTCACGATGCGCTTGTCGTAGAGGACACGGCTCACCTTGCGCTGCGTAATGCGCATGGCGAGTCCCTCGGCAATGGCGGTCTTACCGACTCCCGGCTCTCCGATCAGTACGGGGTTATTCTTTTTGCGTCTGGAAAGCACCTGGGCAACGCGCTCGATCTCCCGCTCGCGACCCACGACGGGGTCGAGTTTGCCGTCTTCGGCAAGTCGGGTCAGATCACGTCCGAAGTTGTCCAGTACCGGGGTCTTGCTCTTGTCCATCTTTCCACGATCCTGTTTTCCTGAAGAGGAGGAGGAGCCGGAAGAGCGGCCGCCTGATGACCGACCTCCGCCTGAACTGCTGCCACGTGAGCTTGTGCCACTGACAATGGTATCAAGCTCGGAGCGAACTGCATCGTAAGTGATCGAGAAACCCTGCTGCAGGATTTGGGCAGCAAGGTTCTCGTCATCACGGAGCAGACTGAGCAGGAGATGCTCCGTGCCGATGACGTCGCTCTTGTAGAGCTTGGCCTCCAGGTAGGTGATTTTCAGAACCTTCTCCGCCTGCTTGGTGAGCGGGATGTTGCCCACCGTCAGCGTGCCGCCTGTAGAGCGGACGGTCTCCTCAATGGACTTCTTCAACTTGAAGAGATCACACCCGAGGTTGCGAAGGATCTTTACGGCGATGCCCTCGCCTTCACGGATGATGCCGAGAAGGAGATGCTCTGTACCGATGTAATCATGGCCCAGGCGAATGGCCTCCTCGCGGGAGAAGGAGATGACGTCGCGGACCCGATTTGAAAAGTTGCCTTCCATGTCGTCTTGATTTCGCTGATGTACGCTCAGCGGGATTGGCGTTCGCCCGGGACTGCCGCAGGCGCGGTGCGCTTACGAAGTCTGGGCGATGTATGCCCGAACCGGGCAAGAACCAGACCAAGGACCACTCTGGTCGATGGATACACTTCGCTCAGGCGGCGAAGCTCGACCCGCATCCGCAGGTCTGCGTGGCGTTGGGGTTGTCAAACGTAAAACCCCGGGCATCCAAACCGTCCTGATAGCCGACGACGGTTCCCATGAGGTAGAGTCCGTGCCGCTTGTCCATGTAGACCGTGATTCCGTCCACATTGAACTGCAGGTCCTGATCCCGCTTTCGGTCAAATCCGAGCATATAGCTCATGCCGGAACAACCCCCTCCCTTGACTCCAACGCGTAGCCCAAAGCCCTCAGGGAGGTTCTTTTGGTCCATGATCTTCCGGATCTCGGCCGCAGCCGTATCGGAGATGAGAAGTGGTGTACTGGCGTCTGTACCGATCATGTATCGTGCCTGGCGGATTGCACTCGCCGCTTGCAACGAAGCCTCTATGGGGCTGTTCCACCATTCGGCGCGCGAAGGGGCCGGCGGCAACAAGTTCCGAATGGAGGGCCTAATCCGGGGTGCGGCGGCGCACCGTTCAGGTCCGGCGCAACGGCCCGGCGACAAGGTTGGGACCCGCCTCGCCCCCTGAGCGCCTCGCCGCCTCAGCGCCGGGCGACCACCACCACCGTCTTCCATCGGCGTCCCCGGCCGTCCTCAACGGTGACCACGTAGACCCCACGGCTCACCACCCGACCTGACTCATCCCGACCGTCCCAATACACCCGGCCGTGCCCGGCCAGCGAGGTAAAAGCCATTGTCCTCAGAGGACGTCCATCCCGGCTGAAAACGCGCGCCGTCAAGGCTTGCTGGCCGGCCACGGCAACCGAGATCGCAACGGATCCTTCTTCGGGGTCGAAGACCCTGGGAGAAATATCAAGACCACGCTGCCCGGCAGGTTCTTCGGATATGGCGGAGTACTGACCCGGCGTTGCTCCGGCGGGGTCGCGCGAAGTGGCCCAGTTGGTGTATTCCCGTGAAGGCCCGTCGGGGTCGAGTCGTTCAAGAGATCGCCCTCCCGTAGTTGCCAGGTCGGGTGCATGCTGATCGGGGCTCAGGGCCACCCGGTCCAGAATGCTCCCGGAGCCCGAACGCACTTCCAGGATCACCCCGGAATTTCGGAGCCCGGCAGCGCCGACAGCGGGCAGGAGGTGGCCTCCCGCCGCCGGAAAGGCCTCCAGCAGGTGAGGCACTAGGTCCGCGGCAGACACGCCGCCCACAGGAAAGACCGCGGTCAGCAAGTCGCCGGCCTCGACAATGAGCGGCCTGAAGACCAGGCGCACCGAGTCCGGCGGTCCCGGTGCGCGGTCTATCAGCAGGTGGAGGCCGTTGGCGTCAAAGCCCGACCGGGCCAGGATTTCCACGAACTCCGCTCCACCGGGTAGTGGCTCGAACAGGACTTCGGTTACTACGGCGCGGGCATCCCCAGGGACAGCGATTGCCAACGCCGCGTGTGAGCCCGGGCTGGTCCCCGCCCGATCGGTCATCCACGCGAGCGGGGAGAGGCCGTTCTCGCCCACGCGGGTCAGCGAGCGCCCGCGATCCTCGACCAGCGGATCATGCCAGTCTGCCCGATACGCCGTCACGTCGAGGACGCGGCCATCGAGTCCAACCACGCTCAGGTCCGGCTCGGACAGCGCCCCGCTCTCGAAGGGGCGGACATCGACGCCTCGAGAATGCAGGATCGCGGCGTCCGCAGCCGCGATCACCGTCTCGCCGGGTAGCAGGCTTCGGGGCCGAAACGGCAGTACCGCGCTGCGGCGGGATCCGTCGTCGCGTACCGGACCCGCTAGACGAAGTCCCCGGACTGATACGGCCCTCTTGCCGGCGTTCCAGAGCTCGACGAATCGGGTCTGGTCGGGGGCTCCGTCGAACGGGTCGGACACCGGTCTCAGCAGCCGTTCGGTGATGATAACCTCCCCGGTCTCGGGCAGGCCGACTGTGGCCATCCCAGTTTCTGACGTGCGGTTGCCGAACAGGTCTTCCACGCCCTGCACGCGGGCCGGCCCGGGAGGGGATCCCGCCGCCCAGGCGGTGCTGTCGTTGGTCCATCGCACGGAGCGAGCACCGAATGCAGCCGCGCCAGGCGGAACGACGGGCTCGGAGAACACGACCAACAGGCTGTCGGTGAGGAATCGTTCCGCGTAGATCATACGGGGCGGCTCGCGGTCCGGCCTGTAGGCGGAATTGATGGTGCCGGGGGTACCGCC
>JABDJZ010000248.1 GCA_013003255.1 Rhodothermales bacterium | reverse complement strand
TCCGCAAGGTGCTCGGCGCATCCGTCACCGAACTGCTGCTACTACTATCACGGGATTCCGTGCGCCTGGTCGCCCTGGCCTTTCTGGTCGGAGCGCCGCTTGCCTATCTCGGCATGAGTCGTTGGCTGCAGGACTTTGCGTTTCGCATCGACCTCAGCCTCACCACGTTCCTGCTCACGGGGCTCGGCGCGCTCCTGCTCTCCTGGCTCACCGTCAGTTTCCAGATCCTTCGGCTGGCCCGTGCGAATCCGGCGCGGCTGCTGCGGAGCGAGTAGGACGGTTTACCTTATCAGTACCCGCTGCCCCAGTCGCGACGCATCAATGGATTCCGCGAGCACGCGGGCAGCCTCCTGGTCCGCGTGGAACCCCGTGGAGTTTTCTGCTTCGACAAAATCCACGTAGAACGAGGCCTTTCGCTGGTACTCCCTCGCCTGGTCCAAGACAGCCTCATCGACCCCTCGCTGCTGAGCGGCGACGATATCATCGATGAGGTCCACCAGTGCATTCAACGCGCGATCCCGAAGGCCGGCATGGCGATCCTGGATGGTCACCGCCCTGGCCATGAGTGCCTCTTCCGAATCCCGGTGACAGGTCATGCACGAGGCATTGACGTCAAGCAGTGGGCTCCGAACGTGGTGGTCAGAGACCTTCTGGGCACCGAGTCGCCGATATGGCATGTGGCAGTCGGCGCAGGTGACGCCAGCGGAGGCGTGGGTCCCGGCCGAGAACATCTCGAACTCCGGATGCTGCGCCTTGAGCATGGGCGCGCCGGTTTCCGCATGAGTCCAGTCCTTGAATCCAGCGTCCGCATAGTAGGCATAGATGGAGTCGACGGAGGTACCTCTGGCCCACGGGAAGGTCAGGCGCTTCTCGGATCCCTTGAAGTAATACTCCACGTGACACTGCCCGCAAACGAACGTGCGCATCTCCGTGTGTGAGGCGTCCCGGTTCACGTCGTAGTCCTGAACTCCCTGGCTGGCCTTGAGCGCCTTGATGCCTTCCATGAATCCGGGTCGGGTGACCTGGAGCTGCATGGTCTCCGGATCGTGGCAGTCGATGCACGAGATGGGGTGCTTGACCTCGGCCCTCGCCGAGTCGTACGGGAGCGGGTTCAGCGCCTCAAAGCCCTTGATCAGGTCTCCGTCCCCGGCCTTCAGCCAAGGCACCACCATGGAGCCATGGCAATTCAGGCACGTGCCCGGTTGGCCGACGGCCTGGCGCTCGGTAAAGATCTGGTCCTCTAGCATGTACGCGTGACCGCGCTCCTCCCGGAAGTCCGTGGCGAAGGCGTAGCCGGCCCACATGCGGCGGAGGGCGGGCAGGTGATCCAGCTTGCTCTGGGATGTGACCTCGCGCGGGTCATCCTCGCTCGGATCACGCAAGACCGATTCACTTCCACCGTGCCGGGTCCGCTCCATGTCCACCGTCCGGAGGTAGCTGTCATACTGGAATGGGAAGTTTTGGCCCCAGACCTCTGCAGACTCCGTGGTGTCCGTGAGCTCCGTCACGCGGAAGAAGGGGTTCCGGGCTTCCTGCTTCTTCTCTACGATGTCGACCAGTAGTAGCGCTCCGGCAAACGCGATGGCGACTCCGACGATGCCCAAGAGGAGATTCTTCTTCATCAGTTGCGTGTGTTGTGTCCTACGCTGGCGTGGCACCGAATGCAGGACAACTCATCTTTCGAAAGAGTGATGGTCTGGTGGACCGCGGGCTCGTGACAGAACCGGCAGGCTGATTCTGTGACCTGCGCGTTCATGGGTGTCGCGCGAAGTCGTTCCTCGTAGCGCCCGGTGGTGAACGCCCAGGAGTGGTTGAAACCGTTGATTCCCTTGACGGCGAGCTTTGCCGCCAGATTGCCGTGCGGGGCGTGGCAGTCATTGCAGGAGGCCACCCGGGCGTGCGAGCCCTTCATCCACGCGTCGTACTGCGGATTCATCACGTGGCAGTTCACGCAGGCGGCCGCGTCATTCGACAGGTACGATCCGCCGTCGGCATAGACGAACGTGAACATGGACAGGCCAAACAGGAGGCCCGCCAGGGTGATGGCGATGGGGGGGAGGCGTTTCACGGTGCGAAAGTAGGGGATGCGATCAGCGGCGGGCAACAGGAAGTTCGCCCGGTCTCAATCCTTGCCCGACTTCAGGTCTTCGATGCGTTCGAGTACATCGTGCGGGACGGTGCCGCCAGATTTGAGCACCGCCTCGTACAACCAAGCCGCGCGCAGTCGCCCATCCGGGCTTTCGTCTTCTGCCAATAGGTCAGCGGCAGCGATCGCCAGGTCTTGCTGAAGCTTGCTGTCCGGGCTCACAAGTCCCAGAAGGGCATCCTGTGCGAGGCCGCGAACGTCGTCCAGGGAGACGCCCAAGACATCCATCATGGTGTTGTGGATGACGGACTGCGCCAGTGCCTGCTGACCCTGGCGTTTGTTGAGAATCACCATCGCCAGAGCCTGTACGAACTGCTGGAGCTGGCGAACCAGATAGTCTTTGGAGAACATGCGGGAAGCTTCAGTTAGGCCTTGGCAGGGGGCTAACGGGCGATGATCAAGGTTCGAACCTGGCCCGCAACCCTGACGCCGTAGATCCCAGCCGGAAGTCCGGAAACGTCAAGCGTGACCGGGCCATGGGCCGCCTTGGTCATCACCACCCGCCCCAGCAGGTCGATGACCTCCAATCGCTGAGTCCCGTGCGCGGTCGGCAACCGCACGGTCGCCAGGTGACTCGATGGATTCGGGTACACCTCGAGTGCGGTCTCTTTCGGCACATCTCCGGACTCAGTCGCAAGGTCCGTCACCCGGCTGACGACCCTGAAGCCAAAGTGGTCGTTGCCCTTGAACTGCTCGTCGGACGCCCGCGCCGCTGTTTTCAGCGTGGCCTGATGATAGTTCCAGGAGCCTCCACGGCGGACCTTTTTGGCCGAGGCGGTTGTGTTGACGGGATCTGTGGTGCCGTCTGTGTAGAAGGCGGCGTCGTACCAGTCCTCGACCCACTCCCAGATGTTGCCCGCCATGTTGTAGAGGCCGTAGGGATTCGGCGAACCCCATTTGGCGTCGAGGACGTGCCCGGTGGCAACCGACGGGTGGATCCAGTTCCAAATCGCGCTCGTCCCGTCCCCGACCACCATGCCGTCTGCTGTGGCGTAGCTGAAGTCCGCCCCGCCATAGCCCGCGTATTCCCACTCGGCCTCGGTGGGCAGGTCATACTCGTCGTAGTACAAGGCGAAGGCCTTGGCGCCGTACCAACGCACAAAGCTGGCCGGCCAGTTGGCTACGTCGGCCTGAGTCGGGAGGTTATTGGGGTAGTCATCCAGTTCGGCCCAGGCGTCGTAGTCGTTGAGCTGAACTGAGGTATCCAGCTGGCGCTCTGTCGTGCCGTAGTTGTAGTAATTCGTCAGTGACTGCCAATCGAAATCACTCGAGTCTCGGGGATCCTTGACGTAGAACCTGCTCCCGACACTTGCCGCCTCGTCGTACCCCACGTAGGAGATGTTGAGCGGGTTCTCCGGCTCGATTACTCCGGTGAAGGGGTTGTCATCGCCATCGCCATTGTCGTGGTCCTTCATGACGCGGGTCCCCGACAGATTGAGGATGGCGATCCCTGCGTATTCGGCGGGAGCTGCAGAAGTGCCATAGACCAGCGTGAAGCCGGCGTCGGGTCCCATCGCGGTCTCAACACCCACCTCGACCAGGCCATCGGCTTCGGCACTGTTCAGGAAGCTCACGTACTGAGCGTTCGTGACCTCCGTCTCACTCATCCGGAAGTCGTTGAGGGTGACGGAAACCTCCGGAGCATCCCAGGTCCCCGGCCGCCCTTCGTACTCCGATTCCGGCTCGCCCTGGGTGAAGGTGCCACCGGGGATATCTACCAAGGTCAGGGTGTGGG